>NZ_JBAWSW010000002.1:0-156458 GCF_037104745.1 Bacillus sp. FJAT-53060 | reverse complement strand
ATGCCGTGGCCGGTAACATACTGGATCGGAACTTTCAATCTGATCGTCCTCTTGAAAAACTAGTAACGGACATCACATATTTGCCTTATGGACAGAAACAATTGTACCTTTCCAGTATATTGGATTTATATAATGGAGAAGTGATTGCTTTTAATATTGGTGATAAGCAGGACACAGACTTTATCTTAAACACACTTGATCAGCTCCCAGCACTGCCTAAGAACTGTGTGTTACATAGCGATCAAGGTTCTGTGTATACATCTTACGAGTATCAGAAAGCTGTTCATATAAAAGGCATTACCATGAGCATGTCCCGTAAAGGGACACCCGCTGATAATGCCTCCATCGAATCCTTCCACTCCAGTTTAAAATCAGAAGGATTCTATCTCCACCACCTGACAAACACTACAACAGCCATTGTAGAAAAAACGGTCAGGGAGTATATTAATTATTATAACAATATCCGAATTCAATTAAAATGAAACAACCAGTCACCGAAAGAGTTTCGACAACTGGCTGTTTCATAAAGGTGTTTTGATCCCTGTCTCAAAAACGGGGGTCAGTCCCGTCCCGAGGCCATAGCTTTTCTTTATCTGCGCAAGACGGCTTGATACGTATCTTCTAATGCTTTTAATACTTTTGTATGAACAGCCGTGACTTCTTCCTCTGTCAATGTTTGTTCTGGATTTAAATATTGCAGAGAGAATGCAACAGATTTCTTGCCTTCTTCCATATGTTCCCCCTCATACACGTCAAAGACGGAAAGGTCTGTCAGTAAACGGCCGCCTGCTTCATAGATGACCCGCTCCAACTGTCCACTTGAAATATGCTGATCGACGACAAGCGCAATATCTCTTGTCACAGCAGGGAATCTTGGAATCGCCGTATATTTCATATCCTCTGTTTCAGACGTCATAACATCTGTTAAATCAAATTCGAATACATACGTTTCTTTTAGATCTAATTCCTTTTCAGCGATCGGGTGGAGTGCCGCAACAAAGCCAATCACCTTTCCATTTAAGTGAACATCTGCTGTACGTCCTGGGTGAAGACCCTCACGCTCTGCTTGAACATATGTGACTTGCTCTGCTACACCAAGCTTTTCAAACAGCCCTTCCGCAATTCCCTTCGCTACATAAAAATCAACGGCTTTTTTCTCACCCTGCCAAATATTTTTATGCCATAGGCCTGTAATCGCACCAGCCACATGCTCTTTCTCCACTGGCTTGGTGCCTTCAGCTTCTGCTAAGAAAACAGAACCCGTTTCATAAAATGCAAAGGAATCAGCTTGTCTCGCCAAGTTATAGGCAAGAGAATCGAGTAAATTCGGCAAAAGACTTTGTCTTAGCACACTGCGTTCTTCACTCATTGGCAGTGAAAGCCTTGTTTCATAAGCTGGATGCAATGCAAAGGCTGTGGACTTATGCTGATTCGTTAATGAATATGTAATCGCTTGTGAAAGCCCTGCCCCCTCTAAGAAACGTCTCACCTTTCTGCGCTTCACTTGGTATGACGTGAGGCCACCAACTGTGCCAGCTGTCGCAGGTAGTGTAGAAGGAATATTATCGTAGCCGTATAATCGTGCCACTTCTTCAATAAGGTCTTCTTCAATCGTAATATCCATTCTGCGAGAAGGAACCGTCACGACAAGAACGTCATTTGATTCACCTACTGTAAAGCCTAACTTATTGAAAATATGAATCATATCTTCTTTTGAAATGCTCATTCCTAACACTTTGTTTACACGATCAGTTGATACATGGATCACATTCATGCTTGCTTCAATGTGATTTTCCTCGACAGTGCCACTTAGCACTTCACCGCCTGCATAGACGCTGATCAATTGTGCTGCTCTTTCTGCTGCTGACTTTACACGCTGCGGATCTAGTCCTTTTTCAAATCGTGTGCTTGATTCACTGCGAAGCCCTAAGTCTCTAGATGCTTGACGGACTGTTTGACCATTAAAATAAGCCGCTTCTAACAGGATCGTCGTTGTCTCATCGCACACCTCTGATTCAAGACCGCCCATGACACCTGCTACAGCGTGTGCTTTCGTGCCATTTGTAATGACAAGATGCTTTGATGACAATGTGCGCTCTTGATCATCCAGTGTTTGAATCACTTCGTTCTCAGCCGCTTTACGTACGACCACTTGCTTTGAACCGAAGCGGTCATAATCAAATGCATGAAGAGGCTGACCGTATTCAAGCAGCACATAGTTCGTAATATCCACGACGTTGTTAATTGGGCGAATGCCTGCATTCATCAGTCTTGTTTGCATCCAAAGCGGAGCAGGCCCAATTTTTACATGTTTAATGATCTTCGCTGCGTAAAGCGGATTCGCTTCTTGGTCCTCAATGTTGACAGAAATATAGTCTGCTGCTTTTTCCGAAGAAGCTTCATGTGTTGTATCAGGCAGTTTGATTTCTCTCCCTAAAATCGCTGCTACCTCATAAGCCACACCTAGCATATTGAGGGCATCGGCACGATTTGGCGTTAATCCAAGCTCCAGTACCGCATCATCTAATTGAAGCGCCTGAAGGGCATCTTCTCCTGGTTTCACATCATTCGGAAAAACAAAAATCCCTTCTGCATATTCCTTCGATACGAGCTTACTTTCTACTCCTAATTCTTGCAGAGAGCAAATCATGCCATGGGACTCTTCGCCGCGCAGCTTTGCTTTTTTAATTTTGAAGTTCCCTGGCAGGACTGCTCCAACAGTTGCAACTGCGACATGTTGTCCTTTATCCACATTCGGAGCCCCGCAAATAATTTGCACAGGTGAGTCTTCTCCGATATCAACAAGACATTTGTTTAATTTATCCGCATTCGGATGCTGTTCACGCTCAATGACGTGTCCAACGACAACACCCTTGATGCCTTCACCTTTATACGCAATTGCTTCCACTTCAATACCGCTTCTTGTGATTTTCTCTGCTAATTCATCCGGCTGCATGCCTTCTAAATCGACATAGTCTTCTAACCATCTATATGAAACAAACATGTTGATTTCCTCCTCTTAGTCCTGCTTGAATTGCTTCGTGAATCTAATATCATTTGTGTAGAAATGGCGAATATCATCAATGCCGTATTTCAGCATCGCAATACGTTCAACACCCATTCCAAAAGCAAAACCTTGGTAAGTATCTGGATCAAATCCGCTCATTTTCAGTACATTCGGGTGAACCATCCCTGCACCTAAAATCTCAATCCAGCCTGTTCCTTTACATACGGAACAGCCTTTCCCGCCGCATTTAAAGCAAGAAACATCTACTTCAACAGAGGGTTCTGTGAATGGGAAGAAGCTTGGGCGCAGTCTAATTTCGCGATCCTCACCAAACATTTTTTTAGCGACCGTCTCTAGCGTTCCTTTTAAATCACTCATGCTAATATTGTGATCCACCACTAGTCCTTCAATCTGCATGAATTGATGTGAGTGAGTGGCGTCATCGCTGTCACGTCTATATACCTTACCAGGACAGATGATCTTCACAGGGCCTTGGCCTTTATATTTCTCAAGTGTACGCGCTTGAACTGGCGACGTTTGTGTTCTCATCAGTGTATCTCCGGTAATATAGAAGCTGTCCTGCATATCACGTGCCGGATGTTCCTTTGGAAGATTGAGCGCTTCAAAGTTATAGTAATCCGTTTCCACCTCAGGGCCTTCCTCAACGGTATAGCCCATTCCAATAAATAAATCTTCAATATCTTCTACAACAATCGTGAGTGGGTGTCTTGCCCCCGTTTTGATTGGACTTGCTGGCAATGTGACATCAATGGTTTGAGAAGCCAGCTTCTTTTTCACTTCTTCTGCTTCCAGCTGTTGATTTTTTTCAGAAATGGCATTCGCAATCTGCTCTCTCACTTCGTTCGCAAGTGCACCCATTTTTGGTCTTTCTTCAGCGGAGAGTTTGCCCATTCCGCGAAGCACTTCCGTAATTGGCCCTTTTTTCCCTAAATATTGAACACGAATGTCATTGACCTCTTTGAGCGAGCGAGCTGCTTCTACCTTCGCTATCGCCTCTGTTTCAAGCTGTTTTAACGTTTCTTGCATGAGTGTAATCCTCCTTTTGATATACAAAACCGCCTGGATAAACGGCTGTTTGATCGTTTGAAGACAATAAAAAAACTCGCCCCTCCATAAAGAAGGGACGAGTTGTGGTCGCGGTACCACCCTTGTTAAGCACACATGTGCGAATAAGCTTCATTGACATAACGGAATCAAACGAATCCGGTTCACCTTTACGCAAATTTTGCAGTCCCGGTGACAACTCCAGAGGTGAATTCCTGTTTCAGCATTCCTTAAATGCACTTTCAGTCTACGATGCATTCTCCCTATAAGGCCGCTCCTTGAAACAATCTTCCTCTATCATCGTTTTTAAAATATTAGTTTCATTATAATGAAACTCAGCGGATGATGCAACACTATCCACGCAAATGATAGACAAGAACCGCTGCTGCGACGGCAACATTTAATGATTCTGCTTTCCCATACATCGGAACATATAAATTCTGATCTGTCATTTGCAGAATCTCTGGATCAATGCCTGCTCCCTCGTTGCCAACAATTAACGCAAACGAACCTTCTGGCGCTATGTGTCTATACTCCTTCGCATCCTTTAAGGCACTTCCGTATACTGGTATACCTTGCTCCTTGAATGCTGAAATCGCCTGTTGAAGTCTTTGCTTTAAAATGGGCATGTGGAAATGAGAGCCTTGTGCTGATCGAAGCGTTTTTCCGTTAAAGGCATCAACGGTTCCATCTCCTAAGATCACAGCATCAAGACCAGCAGCATCTGCTGTCCGAATCAGTGTGCCTAAATTTCCCGGATCCTGCACTGCATCTAACAGAAGAATTCGCTCATACTTCTTTTCTTCAAATACTGGAAGTGTACAAACCGCTGCGATATGCTGAGATGTCTCTGTTTCTGTCATTACAGAGAAAGCCTCTTTACTAAGTTCATACAGATCAATGTCAAGCTCGATGTCGGCTGGGAGCATGTTAGGCACTGTAACCATTAACTCCTTCACAATTCCACTTTTTAATGCTTCTTCTACTAAATGTTTTCCCTCAACGAGAAATAGCCCCGTTTTTGTTCGTTCTTTTTTTGTATGCAGCTTTTTCCATTGTTTAATGTTTACATTTTTAGCTGATTCTATATATTTCAAACGACTTTAACTCCTTTAAACATCATGAGTTTATTATATCTCATGCACACTACATAATAAACCTGTCTTTGAGACAGAATAGAGCTATTATCATCAAAAAAGGAGTGTGGGCAATGGATTTCAATTTAAGAGGCGCAGTCATTCAAAACATCACTGGCCATAATCAAGAGCAGCTTGAACATACGATTTTAGATGCCATTCAAAGTGGCGAGGAAAAAATGCTGCCAGGTCTTGGCGTTTTGTTCGAGGTTCTTTGGCAAGAGGCATCAGAAAACGAAAAAAATGAAATCCTTGAAACATTAGAGCAAGGATTAAAGCCTCAGCAACAGCAATAAAAAATGCCGGTTTGCTATGTGACACAGCAAGCCGGCTTTTGTTTTCATTTACCCAGAGATAGGTGCCTCCATCCTTAGCGATGGATTACGCCAGATCTCGGTCCATTTTTTAATCGCAAACACAATAATCACAAATCCTAAGATCAGCATGATAATTGACAGCACCGCATTCAGTACACTGTAGCCGGATGCATCAGGATTGAGATACACATTGGCCACCATCCAATAGCCCGCATAATTCACCGTGACATATAAGTAAGCGAGCGGAATTAAACAAGTCAGCATATATCGCCTTTTATCAGCAATTTTCAAAACAACCGTCGCACCAATGATTAAGCCTACTGAGGCCATTAATTGGTTTGAGACCCCAAACAGTGCCCAAATGGATCCGATATCACCAGAATAAAGCAAGTATCCCCACATAAAACAGGCAAGCGCACTTGCAAACACTGAACCAGGTACCCAGTCATTTCGTTTCAGCGGTTTATATGCTTCTCCAAAGAAATCTTGAATCAAATATCGTGCCACACGCGTTCCAGCATCGATAGCTGTTAAAATAAAGACAGCTTCAAACATAATGACGAATTGGAAGAAATAAGACGCCAAATGGCTAAAGAATGGAATTCCCGTAAAAATATACGCCATCCCTACAGCTAATGTAACGGCTCCACCTGTCCTTCCTTCTAAATCAAGTCCAATTTCTTTACTAAGCTGCGGAAGGCTTTCGACACTCATACCAAGCGTTCGGAACATTTCTGGTGTACTGTTAATTGCAAAATAATCTCCTGGATGCAGGGCTGTGGCGGCTATTAATGCCATAATTCCAACCAAACATTCTACTAACATTGCACCAAACGCTACAGGCTTCATATCACTCCAGCGGTCTAGCATCTTAGGCGTTGTCCCTGATCCAACAAATGCGTGGAAACCAGAAATAGCACCACAAGCAATTGTAATTGAAATAAATGGCCAGACAGGACCAGCTAAAACAGGCCCTCCTCCATTTACAAACTCTGTAAACGCAGGAAATTGAATCGTCGGATTGACGACAAAGATTCCAGCAATCAGAGCGATGAAGACACCAATTTTCATAAAACTGCTTAAATAGTCCCTTGGTGCCAAAAGCAGCCAAACCGGCAGCGCCGCAGCAAAGAATGCATAAATTGGCAGGGCGAGAGCAAGCGTTTTTGTATCAAGTGTTAAAAAATCACCAAGTGCCGTTCCTTGAATATTTGGTCCAAGAAATACACCCATCATAAGCAAAATAAATCCCGCAGATGTGGCCAGCTTTAAATTGCCTGTCTTTTTATAATAAAGACCTACCCCCATTGCAATTGGAATGGTGATTCCGACTGCAAATGTTCCCCAAGGGTTTCTTTCTAAAGCATGAAGCACAACCATTGACAGTCCTGCCATCGTAATCGTAATGATAAATAGCATAGCAAGCCCTGTACAAAATCCTGCAACAGGTCCTAGCTCTTCCTTCGCTACCTCTGATAGTGATTTCCCCTTTTTTCGCATAGAAGCAAACAACACGACAAGGTCATGCACAGCTCCGCCAATCACAGCTCCAATTAAAAGCCAAAGGAGACCTGGTAAATACCCAAATTGTGCGGCTAAAATCGGACCAACTAACGGGCCGGCAGCTGCAATCGCAGCGAAGTGATGTCCAAAGGTGACCCATTTATTTGTTGGCACATAGTCTTTCCCGTCCTCAAGTGTATGAGCCGGTGTAGGATGATCATCTGTTACCTTTAACACCTTGACCATCATAAATGTGCCATAGAGACGATAGGCAATCGCTAAAATACACATAGATCCTATCACAATTGTAATCGCATTCATTCAACCATCCCCTTTGTTTTGTAAAAATAATATGATATAAATATAGCATAAATTTATTGATTTTTCTTAATTTTTAAAATCAATTTGACAAAAAATAGAGAATTTAATGTTTAGGTGCTTTACCTACTTCCATAAAATTTTTATAATGAAAATTTTTCTTTATTTGTCAAAAAAGTTATTTTGACTCAACCAAATACTGGAGTTCATTTCCTGGGAAATTCATATGTAACAAAAAGGCCTTTCCTCTATGCTGAGGAAAGGCGCCTTCGTACTAAGAACCGTACGTAATCTGCTCGACAGTTTTTTGATCGAGCCTTTTGATAACTTCTGTTAAAAGCTTCACTGCATTTTCATAATCATCTCGATGAATCATCGCTGCATGGGTATGAATATACCTACTTGGAATCCCGATTGATAGTGAAGGAACACCATGACCTGTTAAATGGATACCGCCAGCATCTGTACCCCCGCCGGGCATTGAATCATATTGATAAGGGATATTCAATTCATTCGCTGTCTGAACAACAAAATCACGAAGTCCTTTATGAGATACCATAGACGCATCAAATACTACGATTGTTGGTCCTTTACCAAGTTTGCTTGTCGCTTCTTTTTCAGTGATGCCTGGCGTATCTCCTGCTACACCAACATCAATGGCAAATCCAATTTCAGGCTCGATCGTAGCAGCTGCTGTTTTGGCTCCGCGTAATCCTACTTCCTCTTGTACAGTCGCAACACTGTAAGCGATATTTTCATGCTGAGCATCATGTAAATTCTTCATGACATCAACTGCAACTGCACAGCCCACACGGTTGTCCCATGCTTTTGCAAGGAGCATTTTTTCATCATTCATGACCGTAAATTCAAAGTAAGGAACGATTTGATCTCCAGGCAGCACGCCCCACTCCATCGCCTGTTCTTTGCTTGAAGCCCCAATATCAATAAACATATCTGTGATCTCAATTGATTTTTTGCGGGCTTCTGGCGACAAGACATGTGGTGGCTTAGAGCCTATCACACCTGTGATTTCCCCTTTTTTCGTCACAATGGTTACACGCTGTGCCAGCATGACCTGTGACCACCAGCCGCCGACTGTTTGAAAACGAATATAGCCTTTGTCATCGATTTTTGTCACCATGAACCCTACTTCATCTAAGTGACCGGCCAGCATGATTTTAGGCCCATTTGCATTTCCTTCCTTCTTAGCGATCAAGCTGCCAAGACGGTCTGTAGAAACTTCATCTGCATATGATTCTATGTATGTCTGCATGACTTTTTTGACATCACGTTCATTTCCTGGAATCCCTTTTGCATCCGTTAGGTCTTTCAGCATAGTTAATGTTTGATCTAGCTTTGTCATTCCATTTATCCTCCTTTATCTTCATGGTGCATTCTTATTATACAAAACCTCTTTCGTTCAATACGATCTTTTTATGAATATTTTTCGTTTAATGAAATATTTTTTAAAAAAGTTGAAACCTTTTGCCTTTTCATTCGTAGTACATCAGATAACGGTATTGGAGGTGCATCCTGTCATGTTTGTCATCCTCATTAGACTCGCTCTTGTTGCACTGCTTGTCTATATTTTCTACATGGCGGTAAGATTTTTCTCAAATCCGAGAAGAAAGCTGAAACAAGCACAATTAAAAGAAGGCTTTTATTTTATGGACGAACAACAAAATGCGCGCAAAAATTTTAATTTCGTCTATAAAGGTGTCTTGTTTGAAGGGGAGAAGCATATTCCTTCTAAGGATCATCCTCTGTTTGTCCACTCCATTTACGTATGGACGGAGTCACCTAAGAAACTAAGTGAATTCACATTAGAAGATTTTGAAAAACTTGAGAAGAACATTATCGAGCGGTATCCTCAAACAAAAATTGATTGGGATCAGCCAATCAAAAAAATCAAACAAAAAAAAGGAGCAGACACGCCGTCCTAATGGCGTCTGCTCCTTTTTCAGATCCAACTGTGATCTAACTGCACAAATGCCAATTTGAAAGGCAGCATGCTTTGTTTTATGCCGGAAATTCTGCATCCCAGGAAACGATCCAGCAGCGCCAAAAAGCACCGCAACACTCCATAAGTGTGCCTCTGAAATTCTCCATTTATGCGCTTTTGCCCGGCGTTTATCCTCTCTCATTAGGAAAAAAACATAGCCAACACCAAGATGACCAGCACAATCAGACCGATATTCATTCTTTTTACCTCACATATGAGAAAAAAGATCACCCCTCGACGGAATGATCTTTTATATAACTTACTTGTCTAGTTGTGCTTTTGCAGCATCAGCAAGCTGATTGAATGCATTTAGGTCATTCACAGCAAGGTCAGCAAGCATTTTGCGATTGACTTCGATACCAGAAAGCTTTAAGCCATGCATTAAACGACTGTAAGAAAGACCGTTCATACGAGCTGCAGCATTGATACGAGTAATCCATAGTTTACGGAAGTCACGTTTTTTCTGACGACGGTCACGGAAAGCGTAGTTTCCAGATTTCATGACCTGTTGGTTTGCTACTTTGTATAATCTATGTTTTGAACCGAAATAACCTTTTGCTAATTTAAGAACCTTTTTACGACGCTGACGCGACACAGTTCCGCCTTTTACTCTTGGCATTGTATTTCCCTCCTATGATTCCTATTCCAAATTACTTAATGTTTGCAAGTTGTTGTTTGATACGTTTGAAATCTCCAGCACTTACGATTGCGCTCTTACGCAATTTACGTTTTTGCTTTGTAGATTTGTTTGCGAACAAGTGACTTGTGTATGCATGAGAACGTTTAAGTTTACCAGAACCTGTTTTTTTGAAACGTTTAGCAGATCCGCGGTGAGTTTTCATTTTTGGCATTGAATGTTTCCTCCCTCTGTTACTTTACTTTTCAACTTTTGGTGCAAGCATAAGGAACATGCTACGACCGTCCATCTTAGGTTTTGTTTCTACTGTTGCTACTTCAGCGCAAGCTTCAGAGAAACGGTCTAACACGCGCTGTCCGATTTCTTTATGCGTAATCGCACGGCCTTTAAAGCGGATAGAAGCTTTCACTTTATCTCCCTTTTCAAGGAATTTGATTGCATTACGGAGCTTTGTGTTAAAATCATGTTCATCGATTGTCGGGCTCAACCGAACTTCTTTTAAGCTAATGATTTTTTGATTCTTACGTGCCTCTTTTTCCTTCTTCTGCTGTTCGAATCGGAACTTACCGTAGTCCATGATTCGGCAAACAGGTGGTTTTGCATTTGCAGCAACTAACACAAGGTCAAGATTAGCTTTAGCAGCAATTTCCAGAGCTTCCTGGCGGGATTTAATCCCAAGCTGATCGCCATTTTGTCCGATCAAACGAACTTCACGTACACGAATACCTTCATTAACTAATTGATCTTTGCTAATAGTGAGCCACCTCCATGAGATTTTGAATTGAGTTCACAATTCATTTTGACCATTTCGTTGTATGTTTTACAGGCAAACAAAAAGTGTGGGCATATTAAAACACCCACACTGCGAACATTTGCATGAAAAAATAAATGTACGGTCAACCTGTCAACTACAAACATGTGTCAATCAGGTGAGAAGCGGGTGCTTCTGCTTGTGATATCTATTCAATTCGTTAACTATTCTACACAATTTTCATTTGTCCGTCAAGTAACCGAACTCTTGAAACAACTTTTTCATTTTAACATGCTAGAACCGATTTGGGCAAGACTTTTCAAGCAATCATGTCCTTATAGGATCAATTGCAAAAAAATTGGAATGACGATAACGGTCACAACGCCTACCACAACGGCGATACTGGCCATTGTCGCTTCATGTCGCTCAATCATCATAATAATTAAATGAAGCAAATCGGCCACCTCAGATATAAGTTATATCCACTGCCTTTCTATTCTATCATGTGCAGTCAATGATCAAATATCTCTCAAATCTTTTCTTTATTGCCTTCACCTTCTATTGTAAAATGAACATGAGCCTGTCACATGCCATTGAAGGTAACTATATACATAATAAGGGAGAAGATCATGAAAGCCATATTTTTCGATTTAGATGATACTTTGCTTTGGGATGAAAAAAGCATTCACACGACTTTTCAGAAAACATGCCGAGAGGCGGAAAAGAAATATGGACTTGATCCAGAAACGTTTGAACAGATTGTACGTGAAGAAGCAAGAAAACTGTACTCTTCCTATGAAACATATGAATATACTGTCATGATCGGAATTAATCCTTTCGAAGGACTGTGGTCCAATTTTAGTGAACCGATTAGTGAAGGCTTTCAAAAGCTGAACGCCCTTGCACCAGAGTATCGTAAAAACGCTTGGACAAATAGTCTAAAAAAAGCGGGAATTGAAGATGAGGCATTTGGACAATACCTGGCTGATTTCTTTGCAGCAGAGCGCAGAAAACGTCCGTACGTCTATGAAGAAACGTATCCTGTCTTAAATCGCCTGAAAGGCAGCTATGAATTACTTCTTTTAACAAACGGAGACCCTAGTCTACAAAAGGAAAAGCTTGCGGGTGTACCAGAGCTTGCGCCTTATTTTAATGAAATTGTCATTTCAGGAGATTACGGAAAAGGCAAGCCTGATCCTAGCATCTTTGAGCACTGCCTTGAGCTATTAAACATAACAAAAGACGATGTGATTATGGTAGGAGATAATCCAAAAACTGATATTCTAGGAGCATCCCTTGCAGGCATCCAAACCGTTTGGATCAATCGCCATGCCAAGAAAAACGAAACCGACGTAACGCCAGATTATGAAATCAAAGACTTGCATGAATTATTTGATATATTAAAGTAAATTCATAGAGAAAACACCCTTCTCCTGAAGAGATCGGGTGTTTTTGTGTTCTCAAGAGAAACAATTGACACTACTTTGGGCTTGCCTGTCTAAGCCGCAGCTGCTTCTCCTACATTGATGAATTCTTCCCTTGCTTTACGAGATCCCGCTGACCTTTTCTACTTCTAAATGAATTGCCTTCACATATTGATCTACCTTGACAATGGCTTCTTTTGAATCTGTGGCAAGCTTTGGAATTTCAGCCGCCACCACACTAAAGCCATTTCCACAGGAACCCCCATGTGCAGCTTCTATAGCTGCATTTAATGCGAGCAACCGAGTTTGTGAGGCAATGCCATTAATGGACGTAGCAATTGAACTAATAGACTCTACCTGCTCCGTTAATCGTATTTTCTCTCTCCGTAATATCTGTCGCCACTTTCACGACAACCACTAGGTTTCCCTTTTCATTGCGAACAAGTTATACGTCGCTACAAGTATAATCTATCCCCGGTTTTAGTAACCCGCTGCACTGTTTCCTGAAAGACTTCCCCCTTTTAAACGCTTCCAAAACATTTGATAACTTGCATTTTGTGTAATATGCTCTTTAGACCGTCCATGGCTTTTGAAAAAATATCGTTGACCCATAGTACCTCACCTTGACATCAAATCCAATCATTACAAGGGAGTGCTCCAATGCAAGAAGAACGGCTACCGCTTTCATTCCCCCAATACTTCTCTAACCAATAGTACATACTTACCCGTACTTTTGTACCTCCTAAACGTATCATTCAAGGACTTGGATCACCCAGCGAAAGATTTTTTCCATAAAGAAAAAAGCCAGCGGTCTCAAGGGGAAAGAACACTGGCTACTTAATTGAAAAAATTATTTTTTCGCTTCTGCTACTGTATGTTTGACAAAATCTTCAAGATCCATTGTTTCTGAATCTTGTTCACCGTATTTTCTTACATTGACTGCGCCATTTTCTGCTTCTTGATCACCTACGACAAGCATGTATGGGATCTTTTGCATTTGGGCTTCTCTAATTTTATACCCAATTTTTTCATCACGGCTATCAACCTCGACACGTAAGCCTTCAAGTTGCAAGCGTTTTTGGATCTTTTTCGCATAGTCTAGATGGACAGATGGCGAAACTGGGATGACTTGGAATTGTACAGGTGCCAGCCATGTTGGAAGGGCTCCTTTGTATTCTTCAATTAAGAAGGCAACGAAGCGTTCCATTGTGGAGACAACCCCTCTATGAATAACAACTGGACGATGGTGCTTTCCATCTTCTCCGATATATGTGAGGTCGAAGCGCTCTGGGAGTAAGAAATCAAGCTGTACAGTGGACAAAGTCTCTTCTTTTCCAAGAGCTGTCTTGACTTGTACATCAAGCTTTGGTCCATAAAATGCCGCTTCGCCTTCTGCTTCATAGTAGTCATGGCCAAGCTCGTCCATTGCATCCTTCAGCATCGACTGTGCTTTATTCCACATCCCATCATCGTCGAAATACTTCTCTGTATCCTCTGGATCACGGTAAGATAAGCGGAATGTGTAGTCATTTAAGCCGAAGTCTTGATACACTTCTTCAATTAAGCGAACTGTACGGATGAACTCGTCTTTGATTTGATCTGGACGAACAAAGATATGTGCATCGTTTAGTGTCATGCCGCGAACACGCTGCAGGCCAGATAAGGCGCCTGACATTTCATAGCGGTGCATTGTACCAAGCTCTGCAATCCGAATTGGTAATTCGCGATAGCTATGTGGTTCATTTTTGTAAATCATCATATGGTGCGGGCAGTTCATTGGACGAAGGACAAGTTCTTCGTTGTCCATTTCCATGACTGGGAACATATCCTCTTGATAATGCGCCCAGTGGCCTGATGTTTTATACAAGTCTACACTCGCAAGAACTGGTGTATACACATGCTCATAACCAAGACGCACTTCTTTATCTACAATGTAACGCTCAATTACGCGTCGGATGGTTGCCCCTTTTGGCAGCCAGAGCGGAAGACCTTGACCAACCTTTTGAGAGTTCGCAAACAGTTTCAGCTCTTTTCCAAGTTTACGATGATCACGCTCTTTTGCTTCTTCAAGCAGACGTAAATGTTCGTTTAAATCATCTTTGTTGAAGAAAGCTGTCCCATAAATTCTCTGTAGCATTTGATTGTTACTGTCACCTCTCCAGTACGCACCTGCTAGACTTAACAGTTTGAACTCTTTGATTTTCCCTGTAGATGGTAGGTGAATCCCGCGGCATAGATCAAAGAATTCACCCTGCTCATAAATCGTGACGGCTTCGCCTTCTGGAATTGCCTGTAACAGTTCAAGCTTCAATTCATCACCAATCGCTTCGAAGCGTTTTTTCGCTTCTTCTCTTGATACTTCAATACGCTCAATTGGAAGATTGCTGTTAATGATCTTTTTCATTTCTTTTTCAATCTTTGGTAAGTCTTCAGGCGTGATGGCAACATCGATATCCACATCGTAGTAGAAGCCATTTTCGATTACAGGGCCGACGCCAAACTGGACGTGATGTTCTTTTCCATAAATGCGTTTAATTGCTTGCGCTAGTAAATGTGCTGTGCTGTGGCGCATAATATCAAGAGCTTCTTCACTTTTATCTGTGATGATCTCAATTGTTCCACTTTCTAATAGCGGCATACGCAGATCTATTTCTTTGCCGTTTAATTTACCGGCAAGCGCTTTTTTCTTTAGGCCCGGGCTAATTGATGCCGCAATGTCTTCTGTTGTTGTTATTTTGTCAAACTCCTTGACTGCTCCATCTGGAAATGTAAGTTGAATTTGTTCCGACATCTCTGGTCACTCCTTTTTTTGACAATATAAAAACCCCGCCCCTTGGAAAGGGACGAGGTTGAATAAACGGAATCGTGGTTCCACCCTTTTTCCCGTATTTGCAGCTTTCTTTTTGATAAGCAAATACGGCTTGTGGTTCGATAACGGGAATTCCCGTCAGCTATTACTAAACAAGTTCACAGCTGATGTTCAAAGGTGGTAAAGCAAATGATCCTCTGCTAGGAAGCTTTCAGCCGCAACTTCCCTCTCTTTAAGCGAGTGTTCATTTGTTCATGTCCTTATCAATACGGTCTCTGTATGAAGTTACACCGTATTATAAAACGTTTTTTCATGAAAATCAAGAAAGCTTTTCACTTTTTTTTGGCAAATGGTCATGAACAAATTGGACATTCTGCTCCTGAAATGAGTGAGGCGGGAACACCTCAACTCTTTCTTGAAAAATATTTTGAATGGTTTGCACCATCGAATGACCTGTGTCATTTGTAAATAGGTCTATCTTTTGAGGGGCAATGGATACAAGCGGTGCAATTAGCTGCGAATCAATATACATTGGATGCTCTCTTACAAACTGTCTATCTATGTATTGTTTATGATCACGCTCAGAAGCGTAGCGAAATTCCCAAATCACTAGTCGATCCTGATGCACGACATGTACTTTTTCCAGCTTAGGCTCTCTTGCCATCACATAGTCTCGAAGTGATTGAATAAAGTTCTGATATTCTTGTTCCATTTTGTACTCTTCAATGGACACCTCGACATAATTCTTAAGCCTTTGATCATACTCTGACAGCCTAAATGTCATAAATGAACTAATTGAAAAAATACCTTGCTGTAAAGAGATCGTCTCAAGCTCCTTTTTTAAAAGGGCTTCTCTTGATGGGTCTTGATGAATCCCGGGAATATCCTCTATATCCCCTTTCATGATGCTATGGGCGATAGAAAGAATTTGGTGCTGCTCTTCAGGATCTTTAAATAAGTATGTGTTTTCAAGGATGCTGCGCATGCGCTCATTTTCTTTGCATTCCAAAAAAAAGTCAACCAGTAATGGCCGCACGATGTGCTCAAGTGCTTCTTCTGATTCCTTCGCCTCTATGAGAAGCCGGTCTTTCCCTTGTTGAATTGAAATGTGATGCCGACTGTCCAAGTGTTCAGCAAGATGTAAAAAAGCGGCGGTATCATATTCATCTTCAAAGATTATTTCAAGCATGTTTGTCCCCCCTAACGACATCTGTTACATATATATGGGGTGAACATAAAAAATAGACGCCTAAAATAAATCAGGCATCTTTCTTTTTAAAATCAGTGGAACCGAGATAAAGATCAGGTAAATCAAGCAGACGATTGATAAGGCGGCATAATTGCCGCTAACAAAGCTTGACCCGAAGACATTTAACGCAATCGTACCCGGTATTAACCCTAAAAAGGTCGCTACCGCAAAAGCCCTGTATTTTGCATGTGAGGCTGCTGCCGCATAGCTGACAAAGTCAAAATGAATGGGTGCAATACGCAATAACAAAATATAAAGAAACCCATGCTGCTGAATGCGGGACGTCACCGCTTGTAGCTTCCGGCTGATTGATTCCGTTTCATGCTTGTTTGAACGAAAAGTTGAAGCAATCAGGAAGGATCCCGTTGCGCCCGCTGTCGCACCGATGAGGGCGTAAATTGTCCCAAGTACACTGCCAAAAGCCAAACCTGCTGCTAGGGAGAAGACGGTGACAGGGAAAAGAACAAACGGACGAAAAAGAGATAAGAAAAGAAAAACAATGGGGGCCAGCATCCCAAATTGAAGTACCCAATTCTTTACATCTTTCGGCGCTAGCTGAAGATGCTGTTTGTTCAGCCACCATAGTGCAGCAATCAGAACGCCAATCACGAGAACGAAAAGCCATTTTCTATTGCTCATCTAATCAGCTCCTCCTTCAAGTGATATACATTTTTATAAATGGCGACGATTTTCTCCTTCAAGTAAAACTGGCTCTGCTAAATAGAAAATCCGTTCCATTAAACGAGCCGCTTTAACCTCTTCTTTTTCTCCGCGCTGTGAGTACGTAAAATGATGCTTTAGCTCATTCGGTGAGAAATTAGAAGAGAAGAAGGTCGGCAACTGTTCGGCCATGCGATATTGTAAGATCGTTCCTAACAGTTCATCTCGGACCCAGCTTGTCATCGATTCTGCCCCAATATCATCAAACATTAAAATAGGGGTTGATTTGACCATATTCAGCTTTTCTTCTAGTGTATGATCGGCTAACGAATTTTTTAACTCTCTCACAAATTCAGGCACGTATACAAGGAGAGATGGGTATTCTTTCACCGCCAGCTGCTGCGCAATTGCTGCCAGAATAAATGTTTTCCCTACCCCAAACTTTCCGTGTAAATATAAGCCCTTTCCCTTACCAGTCTCATCATAGCTTTGCAGGAATTGTCCTACCTTTTGAATGACCCCTTGTCTCCCAACAACATTCAAATCAGCAAACGTCGCTTGAAGAACATTTTGCGGAATGTACATGCTTTTCATGAGCTCTTGCTGTTTTTTCTGTCTATCCAGTCGCAGCTTAACAGGACATTGGGAATATTCAATTTCAATACTCTGACCTTTGATCACAAGCTTCGGATGATACCCGTCTAAAAGGACATTTACGTCCTCTTCATCTAAGCAGTAGGAACAGCCCTTCGATTGCTGAACATATTCAAAGAGTCGATTCAGGCTGCGATTGATCATGTCTTCTTGTATCTCTTCTTGATGCTCCTTTAAAAAGGCCTGTACATCTTCATCAGACAACACACTTTCTTTAATCTGATTGTATCTCACACGAAAATCTACTCGTTTTTTTAGCTGTTCAAATGAACGACCGATCGGTTTCATCTCCATCTCACCTCACATTAGTGTGCATTGTAATTGTACTTTTTCATATTTTTAAACTGATCTAACAGTTTTTCTTTTTCTCGTTCGAGATCTTCTGTAGACAGACTGTCCTCTTGTTCTTTTGCCGGCTCTTCTTTCATTTCAGTTTCTTTCATCCAGTCAGGCAATTTTTCCTCGCGAACGACTTTTCCTGATCCATATGAGCTTCGCTGCTTTTTTTGCTGCGCCCACTCTGTCATTTGCCTGTTCTCTTCTTTGGCAATTTTCATGGCAGCCGCAACGGTTTTGATTTTCTTTCTCACCCAGTGCGCAGCAATTTTTTGCATATATGTTTTGGACAGCTTCATATCTGTTTTCAGCAGTGTATAGTAAATCAGGACATTCATGACACCTGGCTTGAGCTGCTGCTCGAGCATAATATCTTCGACAATTCTTAAGTCGGCATACGTTGGCTCAATGCCATCTGCCATATCTTTTAGAAGCTCTCTAGGCGAAATATGATCAAGCTTTTCAACTAGTTTAGTATCCGGTGTTTCTTGCGACGGATGCTCCGAAGCATTGTGACATAAATGTCTTGGCTGTTTTTGATCAATCAGCTTCGGCTGTTTCCCTCTGTATTCAATTTGATACCAGTCTCTCGCTGCTTTTCTTAAATCTTCTGTTGAGATCATCTGATCCGGTCCACAAGCGCTTGCTACAATATTTTGCATTTGCAGCGGGGTGATGCCATATACAATGGCTAACTTCTTAATCGTCTCTTTCACCTGCCTTGTCAAAGCCTTTCTTGGAATCATCATGTTAGACATGCCCGCTAACAATAGATCAAAGTCAAAAGATTCGTCTGAAAGCGGTGCCGGCTGAGCAGATCCAACGGTCACATATTCATAGCCCTGTTCAAGCGATGATGCTTGATTGATTTCTTCTGTCATCTTGCGTTCGCTTGGCTGCAATACGTGAAAGACTTCTTCAAACGACCGTGAAATGTTTTTAGCTTCTGCAGGAGCACCTGGATAAGAAAAATAATCACGAAGCTGTGTATATTTTGCTTTCTCTACACGATGATATAAAAGGACATTCAGCATACCGTCTTGGAAAAACTCATCTGGTCTTAGCGGTGGCACGAGCTCATACGTAAACAGTCTGCCCTCTTCCGTTTCCTGTTCATATGTGCGTAGTAAGCCGATCGCTTCTAGCTTTAAACGTTCCTCAAAAATATCATTTAAATTCGTTTGCAGCATCACCATGAGCTGCCTATGAGGTGCGGGCTTTCCCCACATACGATTTTGTTCTAGCTCTCCCCACAGCGTCATGTATAAGCTGAAAGCGGACATGCCAATAAGCGGCTGATATAAAAGAGTGATGAGCTGTCGATCGATGTCACCGAGCAATGAAGCGCTTTTGACGACATACGGATCGACGGCTAGCACTTCCTTCCAATGCTCTGTCATATGCTGATCCTCCCCCCTGAATGCGATTGTTTCCATTGTACACTCTTTTTGCGTTTTACGCTTTACGCAGGAAAAAGAGCATGAAGAATCTTCAGCTCTTTTTTAACGTTCTTTTTTTAATAAATCTTTTAATTCATCAATAAATACATTGATATCTTTAAATTGCCGGTATACTGAGGCAAACCGAACGTAAGACACTTCATCAATTTTCGCCAGCTCGTCCATCACCATTTCACCAACAAGCTCGCTTTTTACTTCTGACATACCTTGATTACGCAATTCTTTTTCGATGTTAAAGCAGACATCTTCCAGCTGCTTTAAGGCGACAGGACGCTTTTCACACGCTTTGATGAGTCCTCTTAACATCTTTTCTCGGCTAAATTCCTCTCGTATACCTTCTTTTTTGACCACAATAAGCGGCAATTCTTCTAATTTTTCAAACGTCGTAAAGCGGTATTGACAGCTTTCGCACTCTCTTCTACGACGGATGGATTTCCCTTCATCTACTGGTCTTGAATCAAGCACCCTTGTACCAAGGTGCTGACATGTAGGACATTTCATTTCATCAGCTCCGATCTATTCTTGCAAGTTGTTTGTCTAGTTCTTCATAAAGGGACATAACGGTTTTTTGACTATAGCCAAAGTCTGTTGGCAGGGCCGTTCTGTTGTTACATTAAAATCAACAGCTGTTTCAAAAGGACGAATTGAAATGACAGTCGCCACGAGAAAGGTTTTTTTCGGCATTCGTATATTTGCGCTGATTTCACCTCGTTCTGCTGAAACAGATGTCACTTGATACGTTTCGGGATCCACCGCTTGGAAAACTTGTGAATTTGTAGTAACGGCTTTTCAGCTCTGACACTGGATGATGGTTAGACGTTTCCGTATGATTTGAAATGAATTGCTTTAACTTTTGTCCTAAAGTCATACATGTATCCACTTTGTCTTTACGCCTCTTCTTTATTTTATAAAAAAAACCTTTGTTTTCCTAGAACAAAAGTATAGACAAGTAGGGGAATGTTGGGTGTAGTATATGAAACAAATATAAAAAGGAGCATAACACAAAGGCATTCGATGCTTTTGGCCAGCTCCCATTGCAATCTTTTTTATGTTTACAGTGCTTTGACTTTCGCCTGTTTCACTTGTACAGGTCCCATGCCTCGAGGAATTTCGATGTTTTCCCTTGTTTCAGCACCTAGTTCATCTCCGATATGATCTGCTGCAATATTCGGATCTAGGTCGCCACAAGTATAAACATCTATGCTCGCATAACCATGTTCAGGAAAGCTGTGAATTGTCAGATGAGATTCAGAAATAATGACAACTCCACTTACTCCTTGAGGCGCAAATTTGTGAAAAGCAACCTCTCTTACCTCAGCTCCTGATTTCAAAGCTGAATTTACAAACGTTTTTTCAATAAAATCCATGTCGTTGAGTTTATCACAGTCGCATCCCCATAGCTCGGAGATAACGTGACGTCCGATTGTTTCCATCATGGACCCCCCTTAAACAAGAATGAAAGAGTGAAGTTCTAAGCAGCCGGACCGGACATATACCACGGGGGAAAGTTAGTCCTAAGAGGTCCTAACCCTTTAAGTATACCCGAATGAGTCTGCGAACAAGAAGTTCACGAAAAATAGTATACTTTGTTTAGACCCATTTTGCAACCTGTGTTTTTAGTGGGATCTTCTCTCATTTCTTTGAAAAGGGACGTTCATCTTCTTCATTTCAAACAGCAGATAGCTCTTTCATCTTCGAGCCAACAAACTTCACAAGATCAACCACTCTGCATGAATACCCCCATTCATTGTCATACCATGCCAGGACTTTCACTTTTCTACCTTCCATCACCATCGTTGTGAGTCCATCAACGACAGCTGAATAAGGATTTGTGTTAAAGTCTGTTGAGACAAGCGGTTCCTCTGTGTAATCCAATATGCCTCTAAGAGATGTTTTAGATGCATTTGAGAAGGAAGCATTTACCTCTTCTGCTGTGACCTCTTTTTTCAAATCGACCACAAGATCAACCATCGACACATTTGAGACAGGCACACGTAGTGCAAGCCCATGCAGTTTTCCTTTCATATGAGGAAGCACTAAAGAAAGCGCTTTAGCCGCACCCGTCGTTGTTGGAATGATGGACTGAGCACACGCTCTTGCCCGGCGTAGATCCTTGTGCGGGTTGTCGATATTTTTCTGATCATTTGTATAAGCATGAACTGTTGTCATTAAGCCGTTGTCGATACCAAATTCATCATCTAACAACTTGACAACTGGAGCTAAACAGTTTGTTGTACAAGATGCGTTTGAAATAATGACGTGCTTTTCAGGATCAAGATCATCCTCATTCACACCCATAACAATCGTGATGTCTTCGTTTTTACCTGGAGCTGTTAAAACGACTTTTTTCGCTCCGGCATCTATATGGCCCATCGCTTGATCTTTTGAATTAAATTTACCAGTTGCTTCTATGACGATATCAATTCCAAGCTCTCCCCACGGAAGCTGCCTTGGGTTTCTGTTATTTAGCAAAAACACTCTTTTTCCATTCACAATCAAAGCGTCATCTTCTGCAGTTACATCGCCTTCGTAACGTCCATGATTTGTGTCATATTTAATTAAATGGGCTAGCGTTTCGGCAGGATAGCTTGCGTTAATCGCTACAATTTGAATTTGATCATCAAGCATTGCTTTTCTGAAGACCATGCGTCCAATTCTGCCAAACCCATTGATCGCTGCTTTTACTTTCATGAACAGGTCACTCCTCTATTATATGTTATACTCAATAAATCCATATATGAAATTAGTATATCACATTAGATTGTAATTGCCAGTATATAAACATATATTTTCTAAAAAGGGCTGATCTTTTCAAAGAAAAGAAGAAAAAGCATAAAAAAAGAAGAGTACGTGTATGTACTCTTACTCTGTATGTTCCCATTCGTTTAATATGTTCTGTAATTGTTTTCTGATAAAAGCCAAGTCTTTTGTGTTTACTATGACGCGGTCTGCTTTTTTACATTTCTCCTCAAGCGGCTGCTGGGCACGAATACGATTTAGCGCTTCTTCCTCGCTGAGGTCGTTTCGCTTCATGAGTCGTGATAGCTGCAATTCAGGCGTTGTGTACACGACGATGATCCGGTCGACGAGATTCTCCAGCTGACTCTCGAATAAAAGCGGGATATCAAGCACAATAAAGGTTTCTTGCTGATTGATCCCTTCGTCTCGCCGCTTGAGCATTTCCTTTCTCACCTCAGGATGAACAATGGCATTCAACTGTTTTCTTTTCTCTTCATCAGAAAAAATGATCGCTCCAAGCTGCTGCCGGTTCAATTCACCATTTGGCAGGAGGACATCCTCACCGAAGGTTTGAAAGATATGTTGAAGAGCTGGCGTTCCTTTAGAAACAGCTTCTTTTGCAATGACATCTGCATCCACAACCCGGATGCCCTGCTCTTTTATCACCTGCGAGACTGTGCTTTTTCCACTAGCAATCCCGCCTGTTAAACCAATGACGATCGTCAATCTATTTCCTCCTCTACAGCTTCCATACGCCAATTAAAATGAGCAATAGCCCTGGTAAGCATGCGAGTTTATCGATCCAGCGCCAGTTTGACAAATAATGTCCAGCACGCAGCCCAATACACACAAAAAGGGAGCTCATCACTGCCACCGTGATACTCATCATAATTGGAGAAAAGCCTAGAATCGCTGCGCCAATCCCTGCGCCAAATGCATCAATGGATAAAGCAATCCCAAGGAGCACCGCTTCTATTCCATTAATTGTACCAGAACGATCAATGTCTGCACTTGTAGGCTTACGTAAAATTTGGATGACAAGCCCGAGAGACTGCACTTCTACATTGAGCAGTGTTTTTTCATGAAGGAGCATGTCACGATCTTTTGCTGGTTTGTAAAATTGATACAAGACCCAAAGACCAATGGCGATCAAAATCCCTCCACCAAGTTTATCTGTCACTGAGACAGGGAGGAAAGTTGTAAGCAGGCTACCAATCAGCATGGAAATGAGCAGCACAATCCCTGAACAGCATGCAATAATGACAATGGCTTTAAATGGAATTCTCATTTTTCGAAGACCATACGTAAAGCCGACAGAAAAGCTGTCAATGCTGACTGCAATAGCTAAAAACAGAAGCGAAAACGAAATCATACCTGAACTCTTCCTTTCTGTTCATGCAACAATGATCAAGAGTCTCTAGGCGTTCTCAGACTCTTCTTCACTATATGAAGAGCAGGTGGGCTGTGTGTCAGTCTACACCTTGCTGAAAAAAGAATGTTTTTTATCGTATGCATGACAAAAAGGAAGCATGCTGATAGGTTCTCCTTTATAGAGGCTGTTTTTGGCAGGTCACACAAAAATGGGTCCCGCGCCCTCCAACAACCGTTTTCTCAATGATACTTCCGCATGTCTGGCAAGGCTCTCCCCGCCGGTCATATACGAGAAGCTGCAATTGAAATGTTCCAATATCGCCTTGTGAATTAATATAGGAGCGAATCGTGCTTCCTCCCGCATCAACTGCCACTTGAAGCGTGTCAATAATATGCTTGTGGAGCACCTTGCAAGATTCAAGGCTTAGCTGATTGGCTTTTGTTTCTGGGTATATCCCTGACTTAAAAAGGACTTCATCTACATATATATTACCAAGCCCCACAACAATCTTTTGATCAAGTAAAGCCGTTTTGACAGCGCGGGAGGTCTTCTTCAATTGCTCCCATAAATACTCTGGTGTAAATGATTCTGAAAAAGGCTCATATCCCAGCTGTGATAGTGGGAGTTCTTTTTCTTCCTCACCTGAGTGAAATAAATGCATCGTGCCAAATTTACGTACATCATGGTACCGAAGCTCTGTACCATCTGTAAACGTAAAGACAACGTGTACGTGTTTATCATAAGGCTCATTTGCTTCATGAACACGGTATTTTCCTTCCATCCTTAAATGGGAGACCATTACGTAATGTTCTAAATAAAAGAGTAAAAACTTCCCTCTTCTTTCAATGGTTTGTATGGTTTCTCCTACCATCCTTCTTGCGAACTCCTCCGGTTCCCCAGGACGTTTGATGATATTTGGCCATTTGATATCGACCGTTTCAATCATTTTTCCTTTGACTAACCCATTAAGAGTGCGCCGGACGGTTTCAACTTCTGGTAATTCCGGCATGCTCCTCGCTCCTTTTTCTCTCTCTATTTATTTTGCGTCGTACCAAGATGGGCCTGAAGCAAAATCGACTTTTAGCGGTACATCGAGCTGAAGTGCGTTTTCCATTACTTCAGGGACAATTTTTTCTAGTATGGCGATTTCTTCTTTCGGTGCTTCGAAGATCAGTTCATCGTGCACCTGCAATAAAAGATTAGCCTGCAGGTTCTCTTCTTTTAGCTTTTGCACCATATCAATCATTGCTTTTTTAATGATATCTGCGGCACTGCCTTGAATCGGTGTGTTCATCGCCGTTCTTTCAGCAAAGCTTTTGATGTTAAAATTACGGCTTGTGATATCTGGAATATATCGTCTACGCTTTAGGAGCGTCGTGACGTAGCCTTTTTGTTTTGCTTCCTGCACGATGTCTTCCATATATGTTTTCACACCTTTAAAGCTTGTTAAATAACGTTCAATAAATGCAGCTGCTTCTTTTCTTGTAATCCCAAGGTTTTGAGAAAGTCCATAGTCACTAATCCCATAAACAATTCCGAAGTTCACAGCCTTGGCCTGTCTTCTCATAGAGGGAGTCACTTCTTCTTCAGATACATGGAACACATCCATTGCTGTTTTTGTGTGAATATCCATATCTTGGGTGAAGGCTTCAATCAAGTTCTCATCTTGAGAAATATGAGCGAGCACACGCAGCTCGATTTGAGAATAATCAGCTGCAAACATGAGCCAGCCTTCTTTTGATGGAACGAACGCTTGACGAATCTTCCGGCCTTCTTCTAGACGAATCGGGATATTTTGAAGGTTTGGATCCGTTGAGCTTAGCCTTCCCGTTTGCGTGAGTGCCTGATTAAATCTTGTATGAACTTTATGGGTATTTTTGTGCGTCACTTTCATTAAGCCTTCTACATAGGTAGATTGCAGCTTTCCAATTTGACGGTAATGCAAAATCGAGCGAATAATTTCGTGCTTGTCTTCAAGCTTTTCAAGAACATCGGCAGACGTAGAATAGCCTGTTTTTGTCTTCTTGATAATCGGCAGACCTAATTTTTCAAACAGAATCACACCGAGCTGTTTAGGAGAATTGATGTTAAACGTTTCTCCCGCTAAACGGTGAATGGTTTCTTCATATTCCTTCAGCTTCTTCGTCAGTTCTTCACCCATCCTCTCTAGGCGTTCAATATCCACCTTTACCCCTAGAGATTCCATTTCACCTAAGATGAGCGCAAGCGGCAGCTCTAAATCTTCATACAGTTCATGCTGATCATTTTTTTCTAACGCTTCAAGCGTCAAATCATGCAGGGCAGAGATCGCCGCTGCTTTACGTCCAAGGTGATCTTTTAACTCATCTTCGGTTGGAGCTGCCTGCTTTGCTCCTTTTCCGTACACTTTTTCATCTGAAAGAGCAATATTCAGACCATATTCCTTCGCCACACTTGCAACGTCCTCGTAGGATTTCTGCGGGTTGACAACATATGTAGCGAGCAGAACATCGTAATCGACACCTTTTAAATCGACATCATGCCATCTGAGGGCAACAACTGCTCTTTTTGAATCAAATACCCATTTTTTCTTCGTTTCATCCTGAGCCCATAGTTTAAACGCTTCTGACTGAAGAGCATCTTCCTTTGTGATAAAAAACGCACCATTTTCATTATGGATTGCAAAACCGATCAAATCTGCTTCGTGATAATTATCTCCCAGCTGTTCTACCACAAGCGCAGCATGATCTGTCAGCATGTCATCCGTTATATCGGTGATTTTTGTGACTTCTAACTCTTCTACTTCGACCTGTTCACCTTCTCCTAAACGCTCTAGTAACGTTTGAAAGCCCAGTTCTTTATAAAGAGAGATCACCTGATCGATGTAAGGGCCCTCATAAGCGAGATCTTTGCTTGACACATCTATTGGTGTCTCTACGAGAATTGTCGCCAGCTTTTTACTCATCACCGCTTGTTCTTTATGTTCTTCAAGCTTTTCTTTTAGCTTTTTCCCGCTGACTTCGTCAATATGTTCAAGTAGATTTTCAACTGTTTGAAATTGCTTTAATAATTTAATCGCCGTTTTTTCACCCACGCCAGGCACGCCTGGGATATTATCTGATGAATCTCCCATCAGCCCCTTCATGTCAATGATTTGATCTGGTCGCAGGCCATATTTTTCTTCAATATGGGCCGGTGTATAGTATTCTACTTCTGTGATACCTTTTTTCGTAATGGCTACCGTCGTATGGTCTGTTGAAAGTTGCGTTAAATCTTTATCTCCTGAAAAGATTTTGACCTCAAAGCCGTCTTTTTCTGCCTCTACAGCCAGTGTACCGATAATATCATCCGCCTCGTATTGCGGCAGCTCGTACCTTTTCACCTGATAAGCATCTAATAACTCACGGATGAATGGCATTTGTTCTGATAGTTCTGGCGGTGTTTTTTGTCTTCCGCCTTTATATTCCTTAAATGTCTCATGACGGAAGGTTGTTTTACCCGCATCAAATGCAACAAGCATATGGGTTGGCTTCTCGTCCTCCAGCATCTTCATTAGGATCATCGCAAAGCCATAAATGGCATTTGTATGTACCCCTTTATCATTGGATAAGAGCGGCAAAGCAAAAAAAGCTCGATAAGCGAGACTGTTTCCATCCACAAGTACTAATTTCTTTTTGTCTGTCATATGTTTAATCCTCCATCGACTGAGTCGTCTCAATCGTCTCTTTCACACATTGTATGTTCATTTTATCAAAGTTTATTTTGAAAAGAAAATAGACGACCCTGCAATAAAAAAGGGACGAAAACAACAAGTGTTTTCGTCCTTCCAAAATTGGCTCCTTGGATGAAGGGGTTCCTATTCATCCTACCAATAATTGTTTAACAAAACATGAATTTATTGTTAAGATCATGTAAATTTTTAACGGCACTTTCCTTTTTCTCTATTTTGATTTCAGACTCACTGTAAAAGTCGTCCCTTTGCCTTGTTTGCTTCGCACAGAAATCGTTCCTTCATGCGCCTCGACAAGGTGTTTGACAATAGCAAGGCCAAGCCCGGTACCGCCTGAATTTCTGCTTCTATCCTTATCAATTCGATAGAATCTCTCAAATATTCTTGGAATCTCACTTTTTTTCATTCCGATTCCTGTATCCACCACATCAAATTCATAGCTGTCCTTCCGCACCCTTGCCGAGATCGTGACACTTCCCCCCTCTGGAGTATAGGTGAGAGCATTATTCACGAGATTAAGAAAAATTTGCTTTAATCTCAGCGGGTCCGCCAAGACATAAACCGGTTCTTTCGGAACACGCACGTGCAGTCGAATGCCTTTTTCTACGGCCTTTTGTTTTAGCAACACTTCAATCTCCTGAATGATTTCTGTCGCATTGGCTTCTTGAATATTCAGCTTAAAATGCTGCTGTTCAATTCTAGAGAGATCGAGTAAGTCTTGAATAAGTGTTTCTAAACGGACACTCTCTTTTAGAATGATCGAAAGGAATTCTTTCTGCGCGTCTTTGTCATCAATCGCTCCATCAAGAAGGGTTTCAGAAAAACCTTTAATTGACGTAATCGGTGTCTTTAATTCATGGGACACGTTGGCGACAAAGTCTTTACGCATCTGCTCTAATTGCTTTGTTTCTGTTACATCATGAAACACAAGGACAATTCCTTTCCATTCATCATCCGTACTTAAGATCGGGACGCCATCGACTTGAAAGTAGCGGCGTTCAATCTCGACTGCTAGACGTAAAAACTTCCGAACCTTGGTTTCTGTCATGAAAATTTCGTCAATTAGCTCAATAATCTCTTCATGTGTAAAAGCTTCATGATACAGCGTGTGCATGTAAATGTGCTTTTGCACCTGAAATTGCTTGCGGAATGTTCGATTGACTAAGTTGATATAGCCCATTTTATCAATCAAAATGATACCCGCTCCAATGTTTTCTATGACCGTTTGCAGACGGTCTCGCTGCATTTCACCAGCACTTGTCATTTCTTGAAGGCTTTCTGCTAGGCGCTTTATGGACGTGTTGAGCTCACTTGTTTCAATGATCAGCTCTTCATAATTGTTGGTATCATAGTTACCACGTTCAAGCTGTTTGGCCACCTTTGTGGCATAATCAATCGGTTTCACATACTTCATCGACATGCGGTAGCCAAAAAAGACAATAATAATGATGGCCGAGCCAAGGCAAAAGGCTAATGCGAGCCAGAGCTGGCCGTCAAATTTATTTAAAGGCTGGAATGAAGCATGGAGAAATAGATATCCAGCCGGTTCGTTTTGCTTCATGATAGGGACTGCATAATAAAATAATGCATCCTTCTCATCATCAATGACCGTTCCTTTTGTCTGGAGATGCTCATTTTTCAGCATGTTTTGAATGCTGGGTCTTTGTTCTGCTGGACCCGTTGTATGTATAATATTCCCCTTCATGTCCACAATCGACGCATTCATATCGAGATGCTGCTTTGCCTGACCGAGGATCTCTTTGTTTTCCTTTGCCTTCAAATCGTCACCATTCACTGAAGAAAGGAGAAAACTCGATTCCTTTTTCATTCGTTCCGTTAATTTTGTTTCATAGAAAACATGAAACATGTGATCTAAGAAAAGACCAAGTCCGACAAACACTATAAAAAGGAGAAAGATGAGCCCAGAAAACAGGCGGATTGTAATTTTACTCATTTGACTTTGGCTCCTCCAATTTGTAGCCTAAGCCGCGAATGGTTTTAATGTATGTTGGTTTTTTTGTGTTCTTTTCAATTTTGTCTCGCAAGTGACTGATATGTACATCCACAATACGTGTGTCACCTGCAAAGTCATAATTCCAAACCGCACTTAACAATAGATCACGCGTGAGGACACGACCTTTATGCTTGGCCAAATAAAGCAGCAGCTCAAATTCCTTTGGCGTGAGCTCTAGACGTTCTTCTTGGAAGTAGACTTCGTAGTGTTCAGGTAAAATGTGCAGGTCACCAATTTTGATTTGGTCTGCTATGATCTCTTCTTTTATCTCTTGCGAAGAAGCAGGCTGAGATTGCTGTGCTCTTCTCAAAATGGCCTTTACCCGAGCACCCACTTCTCTAGGACTGAAAGGTTTTGTCATGTAATCATCGGCTCCAAGTTCAAGGCCGAGCACCTTATCAAATTCATCGTCCTTTGCTGTCAGCATTAAAATAGGGAACATCATTTTTTGAATTCTCAGTTGTTTACACACTTCAATGCCGTCCATCTTCGGAAGCATTAGATCTAATACAATAAGATCAGGTTGTTGACTTGCTGCTTTTTCAAGCGCTTCTTCCCCGTCTCTTGCTGTGACGACATCATAGCCCGCCCTTTCAAGGTTATAGCTTAGAAGTGTTACAATCGATTCTTCATCATCCACAACTAATATTTTTTTATTCATGTTGTGCCTCCAATTAGTGATTTCCCCTACATCCGGTTTTTTTGTATCTTATGCTAAAAGCAAGAATTCATGCTTTCTCTTTCATTTTAACGAAAGCTAAACAAGAGGACAATTTATAATTTCGACTATATATGTTTTGTAAATAAAAAGAAGGCCCCTCTTAAGAGAAGCCTTCTTTTTATTCAGATTAAGACAATACTTTCATCACGTTTTTAACAGATTCAACAGAGCGGTCAAGCTGACTTCTTTCTTCTTCTGTTAACTCAAGCTCAATGATCTGCTCAAGGCCGTTTCCACCTACGATTGTTGGAACACCAAGATAAATGCCTTCGTAGCCATATTCACCTTCAAGGTATGCAATCGTTGGGATAACGCGGCGCTGATCTTTTAAGATCGCCTCAACCATTTCAACTAGTGAAGCAGCAGGTGCGTAATATGCACTACCGTTACCTAATAGGTTGACAATCTCGCCTCCGCCTTTTCTTGTTCTTTCAACAATCGCATCGATTCGATCTTTTGGAATCAATGTTTCAAGCGGTATACCGCCTGCATAAGAGTAACGAACGAGCGGAACCATGTCGTCGCCATGTCCACCAAGCACAAAGCCCGTCACATCTTTCACAGATAGATTTAATTCTTGCGCAACGAACGTACGGAAACGTGCTGTATCAAGAATACCAGATTGTCCAATGACTTTTTCTTTTGGTAATCCTGATTCTTTATAAACTGCATATGTCATTGCATCAACAGGGTTTGTTAATACAACAATGATCGCTTCTGGAGAATATTTGACGATTTCGCGTGTCACACTGCGCATGATTTTTTCATTTGTTGACACGAGGTCGTCACGGCTCATTCCCGGCTTTCTTGCAATTCCTGCCGTAATGACTACTACATCAGAACCGGCTGTATCTTCGTAGTTAGAAGTTCCTGTAATGTTCGCATCGAAGCCTTGAACAGGGCTTGCTTCCAGCATATCAAGTGCTTTCCCTTTTGTTGGGTTCTCAAGCTGCGGGATATCGACTAATACGACATCCGCTAATTCTTTTTGAGCCGTTAAAAATGCTGTAGTTGCTCCAGTAAAGCCTGCTCCGATGACAGATATTTTTTTACGCTTATTTGCCATTTCTTTTTTCCCCTTTAACTTTAAAGTTTAAGAATCAAGACAAGTTTTTGATGAGCTCGTCTGCAAACTCAGAACATTTCACTTCTGTTGCGCCATCCATTAATCTAGCAAAATCGTACGTGACAACTTTTGATGCAATTGTTTTTTCAACAGATTGAATCACTAGATCCGCTGCTTCCTGCCAGCCAAGGTGCTCAAGTAAAAGCACCCCTGATAGAAGAACAGATGATGGATTCACTTTATCAAGTCCAGCATATTTCGGTGCTGTTCCGTGAGTCGCTTCAAAAATAGCGTGTCCTGTTTCGTAGTTGATGTTCGCACCTGGTGCGATACCAATTCCACCAACCTGTGCTGCAAGTGCATCAGAGATGTAGTCTCCGTTTAAGTTCATTGTTGCAACAACATCGAACTCAGCTGGACGAGTTAGAATTTGTTGAAGGAAAATATCTGCAATGCTGTCTTTGACAATAATTTTGCCAGCAGCTTCTGCTTCACTTTGCGCTTTGTTTGCCGCATCTTTCCCATCTTTTTCTACAATACGATCATATTGTGCCCATGTAAAGACTTTGTCGCCAAACTCTTTTTCAGCCACTTCGTAACCCCAGTTTTTGAAGGCACCTTCTGTAAATTTCATGATATTTCCTTTGTGAACAAGTGTCACAGATTTACGGCCTTGGTCAATCGCATACTGGATTGCTGCTCTGACAAGACGAGATGTTCCTTCTTTAGAAACTGGCTTGATACCGATACCTGATGTTTCTGGGAAACGGATTTTGTTCACACCTAGTTCGTTTTTCAAGAAGTCGATTAACTTCTTCACTTCGTCTGATCCTTTTGCATACTCGATTCCTGCATAGATATCTTCAGTGTTTTCACGGAAGATGACCATATCTGTGTCTTGTGGACGTTTCACAGGAGATGGTACGCCTTGGAACCAGCGAACTGGACGTAAGCATGTGAATAAATCTAGCTCTTGTCTAAGTGCCACATTTAATGAACGGATTCCTCCACCAATTGGTGTTGTAAGTGGACCTTTAATCGCAATTAAGTATTCACGAATGTCTTCAAGCGTTTGCTCAGGAAGCCACTCTCCAGTTTTATTGTAAGCTTTTTCTCCTGCATAAACTTCTTTCCAAGTGATTTGCTTTTCACCTTTATATGCTTTCTCTACAGCTGCTTCAAGCACTCTTGATGCTGCTTTCCAAATGTCAGGACCGATTCCGTCCCCTTCAATAAACGGGATAATTGGATTATTTGGCACATTCAATACGCCGCCAGTAACTGTAATTTTTTCGCCTTGTGACAATGATATTACCTCCCAGGTTATGTAGTGAATATTTGAAACTTCTTAACTTGATGTCTGCAAGGAAAGATGTTTTTCACATGATTCGTTTTTTGTTGATATGGAGGCTGATTGGTTTGTTTGGATCAGCCCCCGCTTATTCTATAAACATTAGTCTCTTTCACTGATCGAAACAAACGTTTGAAGATCAGGTCCAATGTATTCAGCTCTTGGACGGATAAGACGGTTGTTGTCATATTGCTCTAAAATGTGAGCAATCCATCCGGAAAATCGGCTAATCACGAAAATTGGTGTAAACAAGTCATGATCAATACCAAGACTGTGATATACAGATGCAGAATAAAAATCAACATTCGGTGGAAGATTTTTCTCTGATGTCACGATTTCCTCTGCGCGAACAGACATTTCATACCATTTCGGCTCGCCTGTAAGGTTTGTTAAACGCTGGCTCATTTCTTTCAGATGCTTTGCACGCGGGTCACCTTGACGGTATACACGGTGGCCAAAGCCCATAATTTTTTCTTTCTTCTCTAGCTTACCATGAATATAGGAATCTACGTTTTCAACTCCACCAATTTCTGAAAGCATCTTCATCACGCCTTCATTGGCACCGCCGTGAAGTGGTCCCTTCAAAGCGCCGATGGCTGCTGTTACACCAGAGTAAATATCTGATAGTGTAGCAACACATACACGTGCTGTAAATGTTGACGCATTTAATTCATGATCGGCATGTAGAATGAGTGCCTTATCAATCGCCTCAATTTCTACTGGAGATGGCTCTTCGCCGTTTAGCATATACAAGAAGTTCGTAGCATAGCTGTATTCTTCTTTTGGCTGTATAGGCTCAAATCCCTTTCGAATGCGTGAGAATGCAGCGACAAGTCCAGAAATTTTCGCCTGTAATCGAATGGCTTTTCTGTAATTCGCTTCTTTGTCCATAGTCTCTGATTCGTCATCGAGTAAACCTAGTAAGGATACTGCTGTACGAATCGCAGACATTGGATGAACCCCATCCAGCGAATAAGATTTAAAGTGCTCAATGATTTCCTGTGGAATATGAGCATGTTCATTGAGCAGCTGTTTTAATTCACTCAGCTCCTTCTCATTCGGCAGCTTTAAGTGCCATAACAGGTAGACAATTTCTTCGAATGTAGCTTTTTCAGTTAAATCATCGATATTGTACCCTACATAAGTAAGAGTATCATCAATAATTGAGCTTACGGATGAAGTGGTTGCCACAATACCTTCAAGACCTCTTGTTGCTGTCATGTTCAATCTCCCCTTTTAAAAAAATTCCCCTTCGTTGCAAAATTCTCGGTTTTTGAAAGCGCTATCCAATCCGAATACGTTAGCAGGTTTAGAAAAGAAAATGCTTACATTTACCTATCCGGTTAGAGCGCTTTTAGCCTCATTTCTCTTGTGTGATCAATGAGTTCAAAATTAAGCCTATTCCCATTATAAACAATAATCAGACATTTGTTAAATGTTTAACTATAATTTTTTTTGATATTTTTTTTTTTAGCCTTCCGTTTAGGGCATGGAATGAAGGGATTTTGCTTCTTTTAATATATTTAATTATGTTTTTTTGCAAAAGCTCGCTTAAGAAAACATAAAAAAAGAAAGTGGCATGAGCCACTCGCTTTTTATCCGCTGAAAAATTTCACAGCTTGCATCGCTAGGTAGGCAATTCCTGCACCGATTAGCGGGCCGACAGCCACACCTTTAAATAAACTAACTGCCAAAATCGTGCCAAACACAAGCGCAGCCGTAATATGAGGATCATTTTCGAGTAGCACAATACCGTTTTTTGCAATAAGTGCTACTAATATACCCGCTCCAAGTGCAATCCAAGCATAGGAGGATTTCATCGCTTCTCCAAGCTGTTTAAATCCAATGTCACCTGTTGCGATCGGCACAAGCACAGCAATTGTAATGACGGTTACCCCCCAATTGATGCCTTTTGATTGCAGAACCGGGAAGATTTTTTGATCGAGTCCAATGAGCTTAATCACAATCAACACAGAAACCGCTAAAATTAACGAATTGTTCTTCGCAATGAGTGCAATAACGAGTAAAAGAACTAAAAATAAATTTGCTTGTGTAAACATACGCCGCCCCTTCCTTTCTTTTTATTGCGACCTTTTCATATTACTCATTTTTTTGAATAAAATGAAGTATCGGACATGCTTGTTTTTTGGAGGGGATTGTGTGAATCACGCCTATGTGGCCATTTTTCTGCGAAGTTTGATGATTATCAGCATTACCGTTTTTGCTGTTGTCTTTTTATGTCAGTCTTTTCCGCTTTTATATCCATTTTGGATCGCACTTGTTGTGTCCTGTTTGATTCATCCTGCGGTATGCAAAATTGAAGAATGGACCGGAATGCCAAGAGGCTTTGTCGTGATCATTGTCTTATTTCTCTTTTTCATTGCAGCAGCTGGGTTCATGACGCTTTTAGTGGCGGAAATCATTTCAGGAAGTGCTTATTTAGCAAAGGTACTGCCAGACCACCTTGATCAAATGATCAGTATTGTGGAACGGTTTTTCACGGATAAGATTCTGCCTTTATATCATGATTTGACTGCCCAATTTAATACACTTCAAGCAGGACAAAAGGAATCGATTTTGGGACAAATTCAAGCACTTGGTGACGAAGTAGCGGCGAAAATCGGAACTTTTCTTTCAAAAACACTCGAACTTATTCCGGCTTTTTTAGGTCTTTTGCCCGATGCAGCAGCAACTCTTTTATTTTCTGCCCTTGCGACTTTTTTTATCACAAAAGATTGGTTTATATTAAAAACATATGGTTCACGTATTTTCCCCACAAAATGGATGATGCATTCACGCGCCATTTTATCTGAAATCAAAAAAGCCATTACTGGCTTTATAAAGGCACAGCTTCTGCTCGTTGCCATGACCATCGGCATCGTGCTCATTGGGCTGATTATCTTAAAGGTCGAGCATGCCCTGGTGATCGCTCTATGTATTGGACTTGTCGATTTACTTCCTTATATCGGCAGCGGCACCGTTTTTCTACCATGGATCATTTACTCAGCTATGACAGGGAATCTTTCACTTGCCATTGGGCTAGGTATTTTGTATATCGTGGTGTTAATTCAAAGACAAATATCAGAGCCGAAAGTCTTAAGCAAATCCATTGGGCTTAATCCTTTAGCAACACTTGTGGCGCTATTTGTCGGTTTCAAATGGTTTGGTTTTCTCGGACTTGCCCTTGGTCCTGCCTCTCTTGTCGTTTGGCAGGCGTTTCGTAATGCGGGTATTTTCAGGGATATTTATCAGTACATTATGTATGGCGTGCAAAAGTAAAAGAGACCTCATCTAAAGGTCTCTTTAGCGTATAATGGTATAGCGTTTGCGATTGGACATGTTTCTTAGCCAGCACTCAAAGAGTGGCTTGACTCGGTTTCTTGACATCGGGATGAGCAGCAAAGCCCCAATCAGATCCGATAAAAACCCTGGAATGAGCAGAAGCAAGCCGCCGATTAGAATGCAAAAGCCATCTACAATGGTTGCCCCTGGCATTTTGCCATATTGTAAATCTCGCTGTACTTTTTGAAACACTTCAATTCCTTGCTTTCTCGCAAAATAAGCACCTAGTGCGCTCGTAAGCACAATAAATAACATCGTTGGCAAAATGCCAATGATTTTACTTGAGATTAAAAATAAACCAATTTCCACTGCAGGGAACAGAATCAGTAATAGTAGAAAATATTTCAACCATATCACCTCATGATGGTTCTTTCACAAAAACTGTCTTACTCTTTTTAGTGTAACATAAAAAAAGAAAGGAGTCAGACAACTCCCTCTTGTGTAATTTAAAGGACGCTTGCACGACCTTTGTAGATCGCTCCGCGTGCTGGATCTACTGTAATCTCTTCGCCTTCTTTTAAAAGTGTTGTTGCGTTTTCAAGACCAACAATTACTGGAATGCCAAGGCTTAGTCCAACGACTGCTGCGTGGCTTGTTAAACCGCCTTCTTCTGTGATAAGAGCAGATGCTTTTTCTAGAGCGCCCATCATATCACGGTCTGTGCAGTTCGCTACGAGAATCGCACCATCATACATTTTTCCGTCTGCTTCTTTTCCGCTTTGTGCAATGACAACTGGTCCAAATGCAGATTTACGGCCAATTCCTTGACCCTTCGCAATAATATCGCCGACAACATACACTTTCATTAAGTTCGTTGTCCCCGTTTCACCAACTGGCACACCTGCTGTAATGACGATTAAGTCGCCACGTCTTACATAGCCAGTTTCAATTGATTTTTCTACCGCATTCTCAAGCATTTCATCTGTAGATGTCGTATTTGATCCGCTCTTAGCAAAAACACCGAATACGAGAGATAGCTTTCTAGCAACCGATTCGTTTGCTGTTACAGCGACGATTGGTGCTTTTGGTCTATATTTTGAAATCATTCTCGCTGTATGACCGCTTTCAGTAGGTGTGACAATCGCTGCCACGTCAAGCTTCATTGCAGTATGAACAACAGATTGACCAATTGCATCTGTAATGCTGACCTCTACTTCTTCGCTTCTGCGAGAAAGAATCGCTTTATAATTTAATGCTTCCTCTGAACGTGACGCAATGTTGTGCATCGTTTGCACAGCTTCAACAGGGTATGTACCTGCTGCTGTTTCACCAGAAAGCATAATCGCATCTGTGCCATCAAAAATGGCATTTGCCACGTCACTTGCTTCCGCACGTGTTGGACGAGGATTACGCTGCATGCTGTCTAGCATTTGTGTAGCTGTGATGACAGGTTTGCCTAAACGATTGCATTTTTTGATCAGCATTTTTTGAACAAGCGGTACTTCTTCTGCTGGGATCTCTACACCAAGATCTCCACGCGCAACCATTAGACCGTCTGATACCTCAAGGATTTCAACGATGTTATCAACGCCCTCTTGGTTTTCAATCTTAGGAATGATTTGAATGTTAGCCGCATTGTTCTTTTCAAGAAGCTCACGAATTTCAAGTACATCAGAAGCTCGTCTGACAAAAGAAGCTGCGATGAAATCGACACCCTGTTCAATTCCGAACAGAATATCTTTGGCATCCTTTTCTGTAATACCTGGCAGGTTCACACTCACACCTGGAACGTTTACGCCTTTTTTGTTTTTCAATGTGCCTGTATTCATGACTTTCGTAACGATTTCTTTACGGTCCATGTTTAGTTCTTTCACCTCTAAACCAATGAGACCGTCATCTAATAGAATCGTTGAGCCCACTTCTACATCATGAATTAAATCTTCATACGTCACACTAATTTTTTCAGTATTCCCAATAATGTCTTCCATACTGACGATGAGATCTGCACCAGCTACTAGCTCAATTGAGCCGTTTTCAACTGTACGTGTACGGATCTCTGGACCTTTTGTATCAAGAAGGATCGCAATGTCCTTGCCTAACGCTTTACCTGCTTTTCGAATGTTTTCAATACGTGCACCATGCTCTTCAAAATCTCCATGAGAGAAGTTTAGTCTGGCTACATTCATTCCTGCTTCAATCAATTCAGTCAGCTTTTCAATGCTTTCACTTGCTGGACCGATTGTACAAACGATTTTTGTCTTTCTCATCACTGTTCCTCCTAAGGTCTTCTCGTTTTATATAGAGAGCTCTTGTGAAAGTCGGTACATATTTTGATCGACTGTATGTTTTTTATCTAAGATTTCTAAAATATCGTGGTGAACAAGTTTATTGCTTTGAATGCCCACACAGCGTCCGCCTCTTCCTTCAAGTAGAAGCTCGACTGCATACGCTCCTAAGCGGCTTGCTAGCACTCGGTCAAACGCACTTGGAGAACCTCCACGCTGAATATGTCCTAAGACAGATACACGTGTTTCAAGGCTTGTCTCCTCTTCAATTCGCTTACCGAATTCAACACCGCTGCCGACACCTTCTGCTACGATGATGATACTATGCTTCTTGCCGCGCTCATGCCCTCTTCTCAATCTGGCAATAATTTCGTCCATGTCATAGTCTGCTTCAGGAATCAAAATTGATTCGGCTCCCCCCGCAAGACCTGACCAAAGTGCAATATCACCGGCATGTCTTCCCATTACTTCCACTACGTATGTACGTTCATGAGATGTGGCTGTATCACGAATTTTATCGATGGCATCAATGACAGTATTCAGTGATGTATCAAAGCCAATTGTGAAATCAGTACCTGGAATATCGTTATCAATTGTACCTGGGACACCGACACATGGAAAACCGAGCTCTGTTAATTTCTTCGCTCCCATGAATGAGCCGTCTCCACCGACGACAACAAGTCCTTCGATACCGAATTTTTTTAAGTTTTCAATTCCTTTTTCACGACCTTCAACTGTCTTGAATTCAGGACATCTTGCCGTGTAAAGTTTTGTTCCTCCACGATGAATAATATCGCCTACTGAACCTATTTCGAGTTTCTCAATTTTACCGTTAATTAGACCTGAATATCCATTATAAATACCGTATACTTCCACATTATGGTAAATTGCTTTTCTTACAACTGCGCGCACAGCTGCATTCATTCCTGGGGAATCCCCACCGCTCGTTAAAACTCCTATACGCTTCATCCTTTTCACCTCAGAGATCATATATGAATTAAACATACCATTCCCATTGCTTGAAAACAATTATAAGCAAAAACGGGTGTTTTCAATACGAATTTATAAAACCGTACTTATTATACAATTAAATAAACCGTTTTTAAACAAAAGTTAAGATAGTCATGAAAGCAAATCTGTCAAAAACCTGTTGTTTAAGTGCTCTAAACCTTTTCATATCAAGGTTTTTAGATGTGTAAAATTTTATGAAAACAAAAGAAAATTATTTTCAAATAGCACTTACAAACACTTACATGAGGAGTTTTTCATAAAAAAATAAACGCCAGCCAATAAGGCTGTACGTTTATTTAGTTTACCCCAATATATTGATTTTCAATCGATACTTTCCCAATGGCTTTGTATTTTTGATATCTTTGTTCGACTAATTCTTCTGGCGATCGTTTGAGCAAAGATGTAAGTGACTGTGTTAATGTTCTTTCCATGTAGGCTGCTTGTTGTTTTACGTCTCGGTGTGCCCCACCTTGAACTTCTTTAATAACATCATCTATAATATCTAATTCTTTTAGGTCTGGAGCGGTAATTTTCATTGTTTCTGCAGCTTTTTTAGCAAGTGATGAGTCCTTCCAGAGCAGTGCAGCTGCACCTTCTGGTGAAATCACTGAATACGTCGAGTTCTCTAGCATGAATAGATGGTTTCCTACGCCTAAACCTAGTGCCCCGCCACTTCCGCCTTCTCCAATGACAATACAGACAACGGGTACACGAAGTCCTGCCATTTCGAATAAGTTTTTAGCAATTGCTTCACTTTGTCCACGTTCTTCAGCTGCTTTACCAGGATAAGCTCCTTTTGTATCAATAAAGCAAATGATTGGACGGTTAAATTTATCTGCTTGTTTCATCAATCGCAATGCTTTACGGTAACCTTCCGGATGAGGCATTCCGAAATTGCGGCGCAAGTTTTCTTTTGTGTCTTTTCCGCGCTGATGACCAATGACTGTGACAGGAAGCCCTTTAAACGTGGCAATTCCTCCAACGATGGCTTCATCATCGCCATAAAAACGGTCACCGTGACACTCGAAAAAGTTGTCAAACAGCTCCTGAATGTAATCCAGAGTGGTTGGACGCATCGCATGACGAGCAATCTGTACTCTGTCCCATGGCTTTAAATTTGTATAAATGTCCGCTTCAAGCTTACTCAGACGTGTTTCAAGCCGCTCAATTTCTGCACTTAAATCCATCTCTGAGTTTTGTGTGAACTTTTTCAATTCATCAATTTTCGCTCGAAGTTCGATGACAGGTTTTTCAAATTCTAGTTCTCCAGCCACTCTCGTTCACCTCCTGTGCTGTGTAATGCTAAGATTCGGCCTAATGTTTCTTTCATGTCTGCACGGTAGATCACCGCATCGAGCTGACCATGCTTCATTAAAAATTCAGCCGTTTGAAAGTCTTCTGGCAAGTCTTCACGAATGGTTTGTTCAATGATTCTGCGACCTGCGAAACCAATTAATGCACCAGGTTCTGCAAAGTTGTAATCACCGAGAGACGCGAAACTAGCTGATACACCACCAGTTGTTGGGTTGGTCATCACAGAGATAATCAAGCCTTGATCCTCGCTAAACAGCTTTAATGCTGAACTTGTTTTCGCCATCTGCATGAGACTAAGAATCCCCTCTTGCATTCTTGCTCCGCCAGATGCAGTAAAGATAATAAATGGCACCTTGTCCGCTTTTGCTTTCTCGATAGCCAGTGTGATCTTTTCACCAACGACCGAGCCCATGCTGCCCATACGGAACGTGGCATCCATGACAGCGATCACAGCACTTTGTCCTTCAATTTCACCTTTACCTGTGACAATGGCTTCATTCAAAGATGTTTTTTCTCTGTCTTTCTCAAGCTTTTCTTCGTAGCCTGGGAAACCGAGCGGGTTCTCAGAAATGAGGTGCCCGTTAAATTCTTCAAATGTGCCTTCGTCTACAAGGCTTTCAATACGTTGTTTTGCATTCATTTGCAAATGTCTGCCGCAATTCATGCAAACACGTAAATTTTTATCTAGTTCTTTGGTGAGCATAATTTTTTTACATTGCGGACATTTGGTCATGATGCCTTCAGGCACATCTTGACTTGCCTGTTCAGAGGGTACAGATGCATATTTCTTCTTTTTACTGAAAATGTTCTTGATTGACAAATGATTACCTCCCTTTTTGAAGGTTTTTTTCTTTACACGCACATCCACTATTATAGGACATGTCATAACTGTACCGAAACTATTGTACTTTTTTTGTCAAACGCTGTCATCCTTCATTCAATTTTTTCAGTGAGGAATTGATGAGAAATCAGTATGAGTTTGGGGCGCTGAGCAGTTGATATATTTGGATTGTGAACGTCTACAAAAAAATCTCATTCCGGATAAAAAAATATTCAAGTGAGAGAGGAAATGGTGCACGTCTTTCCTCCAAATGCAGAAAGAAAGTGCACACTTTTTCTAGTTGATTATTCACCGATAATCGTTATTTTTCTTGTTTTTTCTGCAACAGCTTCTGGGTCGACTTTGATTCTTGCAACGCCAGTTTCCATCGCTGCTTTTGCTACTGCTTTTGCTACCGCTGGTGCTACGCGCGCATCAAACGGTGCAGGAATGACGTATTCTGCTGTCAATTCTTCATCTGATACAAGAGAAGCAATCGCTTCGACAGCTGCAATTTTCATTTCTTCGTTAATATGTGTTGCACGCACATCTAGTGCTCCGCGGAAAATGCCCGGGAATGCAAGTACGTTATTCACTTGGTTCGGAAAGTCTGAACGGCCAGTTCCTACAACACTTGCACCTGCTGCATGTGCATCTTCTGGCATGATCTCTGGATTTGGATTAGCCATTGCGAAGATCACTGGATCTTTTGCCATTTTCCCAACCATCTCTTTTGTTAAAGCACCTGCTACTGAAACCCCGATGAAGACATCTGCGCCTTCAATGACTTCTTCTAATGAACCTTCTTTGCAGTCTTGGTTCGTGAATTTAGCTACTTCGTTTTTCACTACATTCATCCCATTCGGGCGGCCTTCGTAAATAGCGCCTTTTGTGTCACACATAATGATATCACGTACACCGAAATGATATAGAAGTTTGATAATTGCAATACCTGCTGCACCAGCGCCGTTTGCAACCACTTTGATTGAAGACATTGATTTTCCAGACAGTTTAAGGGCATTGACAAGTCCTGCAACTGTTACAATGGCTGTTCCATGCTGATCATCGTGGAAAACAGGAATGTTTGTCTCTTTTTTCAAACGCTCTTCAATCATGAAGCAGTTAGGAGCTGCAATATCTTCAAGGTTGACACCGCCAAACGTAGGCTCAAGGAGCTTCACTGTTTCAACGATTTTGTCTACATCGTTTGTCGCTAGCGCAATTGGAAAGGCATCTACGCCCGCAAAGCTTTTGAATAATACCGCTTTACCTTCCATTACTGGAAGAGATGCTTCGGCACCAATATTTCCAAGCCCTAAAACAGCGCTTCCGTCTGTGACTACAGCGACCATATTGCCTTTCATTGTATAATCATAAACTTTGCTTGTGTCGTCATAAATATCTTTACATGGTTCTGCAACACCAGGTGAGTAAGCCAAGCTCAAGTCTTTCGCATTTTTCACTTGTACTTTTGATTTTGATTCGAGTTTGCCTTGATTCTCTTTGTGCATATGTAATGCTTCTTCTCTTAATGACATGTGATGAACACTCCTTCAAGTGGCAAATGATTTAATGAATTGCTAAGTTGATAAGCACATACTGGCAGTTTTAAATACACAGAATCTTTAAAATGATAACATAATAGGTGAATTTGTAAAACATATTCAGACGATTTGTCATCATTTAATCACAACGTTTTGTTCACCAAGCAGTTCTTTTAGCTGGAAGATCACGGCATGATCTGGATGAACTTTGTATGCATCTGGAAGTCTAATCGTCTTTTTTTGCTTTTCATAATACAAATAGACATATGCTTCTCCGCTGTGCAAAGAGATCACTCGTTTTACTTGCTCAAGTAGCTCCTGCGTATGGTTCTCTTCTTTCACCCGAATGTAGACAGACTCTTTTCTTTTTGTGCTCATCTCTTCAAGCAGAACGGCTTCTTGCACGATGATTTGACTGCTGTCATTTCTGATATCTATTCTGCCTTCAACATAAAGCATTGCGCCCTCCTCAAGTAAGGGGGACAGCTTTCTAAATTGCTCTGGAAAGACGACGCCTTCCATTTCTCCCGTTTCATCCCCAAATTTGACAAATGCCATTGATTGTCCATTTTTTGTCCGAATCGATTTCACTTTTGTTAAAAGGCCACCTATTGAGATCTTTCCCTTAATACAGGTAGAAAGTCTGATGATTTCCACTGCGCCCTTCTCTCTTAAGCGATCACGATACGCTTGTACTGGGTGATTTGATAAATATAATCCGAGTGTCTCTTTTTCCAATTGCAAGAGGTCGACAAGTGGCAGTTCGTCTATCTCAGCATATTTTGGCTTAATGGAGAAGGTTGTATCCCCAAGAAAGTCTAGCTGATCCTCAGGTGTTAAAAATGACACGTGGTCTAACGCAATATCTATCGATGCTAATAACGAAGCACGATTTGGATAAAGCTCATCCATCGCCCCTGAAAAAATGAGTGCTTCAATCGTTTTTCGGTTTACACTCTTTGGTGATACCCTTGCGCAAAAATCAAATAAATCTTCAAATGGCTTTTCCTGCCTTGCTCTGTATATATCCTTTACAGCTAACACTCCAACATTTTTAATCGCTCTTAAGCTGTAGCGGATCTCCCCTTTTTCAACCGTAAATGGAAATTCACTCTTATTAATAGAAGGCTTTAACACAGAGATCCCTTTTTCCTTTGCCTCATAGAAATATTGAGCGACTTTATCTTCATTTCCAATCACACTAGTTAAAAGTCCGCACATAAAATATAACGGATAATGCGCTTTTAAATAAGCAAGGTGAAAGCCAATCATGCTATATGCGACAGCATGGCTTCTATTAAAACCATAGTTTGCAAATTTGACGATTAAGTCATAAACGTCATTTGCAATGTTAACAGGATACTCCTTTTTTAGGCATCCTTCAACAAAATGGATTCGCTCCTCATCAAGTACCTTTTTATCCTTCTTTGAAACGGCTCTTCTTAACAGATCAGCCTCTCCTAGCTGAAAGCCTGCCATCTTTGCTGCGATCAGCATGATTTGCTCTTGGTAAACAATAACCCCATAAGTGTCCTTTAAAATGTCATACAAATCTGGATGCGGGTAAGAGACCTTGACTCTGCCATGCTTTCGGTCGATAAAGAGCGGAATATTCTCCATTGGGCCTGGCCGGTAGAGGGCATTGACTGCCACGATGTCTTCTAAACTAGAAGGTTTCAGCCGCCTTATCACCTGTCGCATCCCCTGTGATTCAAGCTGGAAAATCCCTGTTGTATCTCCCGCTGATAACAAATCAAACGTTTTTTGGTCTTGATACGAAATGTCACTAAAGTTAATGTGGACGTTTTCCTGTCTTTCAATCTGGTTTTTAATGGATTCAATTAATGTTAAGTTTCTTAAACCTAAGAAATCCATCTTTAACAGTCCGAGATCCTCTAAATAATTCATGGCATATTGCGTTAAATACACACCATCGTGGCCGTCTTGTATGGGAACGACCTGCGTCAGCGGCTCCTCGCTTAATACAACGCCAGCTGCATGTGTCGACGTGTGTCTTGGCAAGCCTTCTACCTTTAAAGCTGTTTGAAAGACCATTCGAAGCTCTTCAGATTGTTGAAGCAGCGTTTTTAATTCAGAAGAGGCGGCCACCGCTTCTTTCAGCGTCGTCCCTGGCTTTGATGGGATGAGCTTTGCAAGACGGTCCGCTGCCTTTGAATCAATCCCCATCACACGTCCAACATCCCGTAAGGCTGCTTTTGCTGCAAGCGTACCAAACGTGACAATTTGAGCCACATGCATGTCCCCATATTTGTCTTTTACATATGAAATGATTTCATCTCTTCTCGTGTCCGGAAAATCTATATCAATATCCGGCATGCTAATTCGTTCAGGATTTAAAAAACGCTCAAATAAAAGACCGTGACGGATTGGGTCGACATCTGTAATAAACAGAACATAAGCAACAAGAGAGCCTGCTGCTGATCCCCGTCCTGGACCTGTGACAATGCCATGGTCATGAGCATATTTCATAAAATCCCACACAATGAGAAAATAATCACTAAAATTCATTTTTTGTATAATGCTAAGCTCATACTCAAGCCTTTTGATATACGTTTCATTTGAAGCGATCTTTCTTTGTTTCATCCCATCCGAGCAAACCCTTCGTAAAAACTGATCGGCTGTTGATTGATCAGGCGTCTGATAGGACGGAAGTTTTGTCTGTCCAAGATTTAAATCTACTTCACAGCGATCGGCAATTTCACCTGTTCTTGTCAGCAGTTCAGGGGCGTCCTGATGCCATTTCATCATTTCTTCTATGGCTCTGAAATGCTTGTCTCCTCGGTCTTCCTCTATCTCTGAAAGCTTTTGTCCCGCTTTAATGGCCTTCAAACATGTATAGGCGGTTTTGTCCTCTAGATTGATGTAGTGGACGTCACCCGTCGCTACAAGAGGAATATCCGTACTTTGTGAGACAACTCGTAGCTTACTGATGAGCACCTCATCTTGCTGAAATGGCTGAACTGATATAAATATATGTCCCTTTCCAAATATGTTTTTTAAATGACTTGCAGCCTCGCGCGCTTCGGCTAGCTGATCGTTTTGCAGCAGCGTTTCAATATAGCCGGATGCACCTGGCGTAATAGCAATAAGCCCACGATGATAGCTTTTCAGCCATTTTTCTTTCAGACCCGCTTTTGATTTTGATTTCAGCACACTGCTAATTTTGATCAGGTTTTGATAGCCTTCATTGTTTTTTGCTAGGAGCACCAAGGGATAAGCCTCTGACTCTTGTCCATCGAAGACAGAAGCTGTTAAACCGATCACCGGTTTGATGCCATGTTTTTTACATTCCTTATAAAATTCAACCGTTCCATACATCACATGGTCATCGGTAAGAGCGAGCGCTTTGTAGCCAAGTTCTTTCGCTTTTTGCACGAGCTCCTTGACCTTAGCTGCACTGCTTAACAAGCTGTATCCACTGTGGACCTGAAGATGAACATAAGACATGCTTAACCCACTCCTTTCGTCTAAATTCATTCTTTTATTATAAAACGCGATGCGATAAGAAACAAATGTTCTTTCTTTTCCGCCTGTTCATACTTGTCCAGTACACGCCATATATTAAATAGAGTGAGGTGGAAAAAATGGATGTGAAGGAAGCCTTTATTCCAAACTTTATCAGTTGTTACTTTATCGCACTTGGGGTAATTTTGGGCGGTGCCATTATAGGTGGTGTAGGTGCTTATTTATCCGGCCAGCCGCCTCTATCGATTATTTCAAGTCTTGCCAACCGTTTAAAAATTTGGGCGCTTGTGGCCGCAATTGGCGGAACATTCGATGCGGTCTATAGCTTTGAAAGAGGCATTTTCGAAGGAAACACGCGTGATATTTTCAAGCAAATTTTATTAATTATCTCAGCCATGGGCGGTGCACAAACGGGATATCTCATTATTACGTGGCTCACTCAGGAGCATGTGTCCTCATGAGGGTGCCGGAGCTGTATAAACGCCCAGGCTGGCAGCGTTTTTTTGCTGGCATGATGTTCGGCGCGATCATTAGCTGGCTGATTTTCCTCTTTACATACGGAACCTTTCAGGAAAAGCAGGTGACACTGCTGAGAAGCCAGCAGCACCATATGGATAGTCTGAAAGAACAAATCACACTCTATCGGGAAGATTTGCATAAGTTAAATGAGGATAATAAGCAGCGGCTGCTGATCCAAAGCATAGATGTTCATCTCGTCAATCGTGAGCAATATAAAATTCCTGAGCCAGATACACTAAAGTTTGAAGACCAGGTCAAAGAGGATATCTCAGAGGTCATCACAAAGGATATTGAAAGTGTCTATAAAACAAAGGAATTATTAAAAAGGACAGTGGAAAACAAAGAGTATACGATTAAGGAAAAAGCATATCGCGCCAAAGTCACAGAGCTGACGATTTATACGAAGCTTTCACTTGAAGTACGTATTTCATTTGCTGAATAAATGATGATGTGGAATTTTTATGAATTTCTGCTCTCAATGATCGCTTTTCACTCCTAATTTTTATACACTAAAAGAAGAACGAGATCTTAAATAGAAAGAGGTGAGGACAATGGAGGTTTACAGCTATCGTCAAATGGCTCGAGACAAAGCAAGCCGGATCAAAGAGGGCATGTGTGCTTATGCTGAAACAGAAATGATGGCTCATTTAATCAAAAAAGAATTAAAGCATCAAAATCTCCAAGCCTATGAAGATTCAACTGACATCGGCTGCTGGTTTATCCCTGTATCCAAATAATCCTTTTCTCCATAACCAAAAAGAGAGAGGGAAATTGAAGCTTCCCTCTCTCACGATTTACATACTTCTTCTAAATCACGTAAAATCTCATCTGCCACGACCCAATCATATATGGACGCACCGGCTGCAAGCGGGTGACCACCGCCATGATATTTTTTAGCAATTGTGTTAATGACGACGCCTTTAGAGCGGAATCTGACACGAATCTGATCGTTTTCTTCCACAAAAAAGACCCAAGCCTTAATGCCTGCAATATTTCCAAGTGTCCCAACAAGCTCAGAGGCTTGCTGCGCCGTTGTTTGGAACGATTCCAAAATGTCACGCTTAATAAAAACAGATGCCACCCCATTCTCTGACAAAGAAATATGTTGAAAAATATAGCCATTTAATTTCACGACATTCAAATCCGTCTCATACAATTGATTGAAAAGGTCTGATGAGGAAAACGGATATTCGATCAGTTCCCCTGCATATTTAAGTGTCTTTTTCGTTGTGTTTGGGAAAAGGAAGCGGCCTGTGTCTCCTACAATACCGGCATAAATCAGTTCAGCCGCCTTTGCATTCAGCTGATATCCTTCTTCTTTTCCCTCTAAATACAGCTCATAAATCAGTTCACTGACAGAGCTTGCCTCTGTATCAACCCAAAGCAAGTCACCATAAGGATCCTCATTCGGATGATGATCAATTTTCATCAGCTTATCGCCCATTGAATAGCGCTGATCATCAATTCTTGCTTGATTGGCCGTATCACAGACAATGACAAGGGCACCTTTGTACGCTTCGTCCGGTACCTCATCGAGTTCATATAAAAATGAAAGGGATGGCTCAGGGGTTCCTGTCGCATAAATTTTTTTTTCTGGATAGGTGGCACGCAAGATTTCCGTAAGGCCGCACTGCGATCCATATGCGTCAGGATCTGGTCTTACATGTCTATGAATGATGATGGTGTCATATAATGATATGGTTCTAATCAGTTCTTTTTTCATAAAAACTCCTTCTTATGCGAAACTTCTTTTATTATAAATCATAATCTATCCTTACGGAAAAGTGAGGAATAGACAATTTATTCTAGTAAGCAAGCCTATTTACGTTTAAAATAGGGTTGTAACCACTTACAATGGAGGCTTGGCACATGCTTGTTTTGGTTGTGTTTATTATTTGTTCTGCCATGTTTTATTTATACTACAAAGTAAAGAATGTCCGTACGAACCGGCCAGTCGAGAAGAAATTCTGGTCTGCCAAATCCAGTATGGCACTTGGCTGCTTTGTCCTGCTCTTCGGTGTGAATCAATTATTTTTAAACCGCTCGTCACTCGCATTTGTCATTGGGTTTATTTTTGTTGCTGTCGGTATCGGCAGTACGTGGGCTGGATATAAAGCCTACAAGCACTATCTTCCGCTCTTTTTAAAGAAAGGCGAAAAAGATCACGCTTAATAGAGAAGGGCGAAGTCATTTTGCCCTTTTTTGTACTTTATCCTCTCTCCATCAACTGTACCATCAGCATCGCTTTTCCTACAATATTCGATTGGTGGTAAACTTCAACTTCCAGCTTTCCAAACTTGCGTCCTACTTCTAAAATATTCGGCTTAATTTGTATCGTGGATTCCATTTGAACCGGTTTTAAAAAGTAGACAGAGAGACTTTCCACGATCAGCTCACCTTTTTTATGAGACTTTAAAAAGCGATTGGCTGATTCAATTAAAATTTGTGTTAACACACCATATGAAATATTTCCAAGCTGATTCGTCATTTGTGGTGTGACCTCATATTGATAAACCGCATCTGTTTTTGGCTTTTCTGTATCGGTCTCTTTAAATCCTCTCGAGACAACATCATCCAGCTTTTCCCCGACCTGCGGCTGCTTTTGGATCATTTGCAGCGCCTTGAGCACATCCTGACGGCTAATCATCCCAATCAGCTTCGCATGATCATCTACAACTGGCAGCACCTCAATGCCTTCCCACACCATCATTTGTGCAGCAGAGGCAACAGATGTTTTGCCAATCACTGTGAGCGGCTGTTTCGTCATCACCTTTTCAATCGGTGTGGAGCGGTCATGACCCGCAATATCCTTTGAGGTGAGAATGCCGTGAATTTTCATTTGATCATCTGCTACCGGGAAGCGGCCGTGTCCTGTTTCATAATTCTTCTCATACCATTTCTCAAGTTTGTCCTCTGGCGATAAGTATACAGTCCGTTCAATCGGCGTTAAAATATCTTCCACAAGCACAATCTCTTTTTTAATTAACTGATCATAAATGGCCCTGTTAATGAGAGCCGCAACGGTAAATGTATCGTAGCTTGTCGATAAAATCGGCAGCTCAAGCTCGTCTGCGAGCTGAATGATTTGCTCATCTGTTGAAAATCCGCCTGTGACCAGCACAGCTGCTCCTGCCTCTAATGCTTGCCTGTGGGCATTGATCCGGTTTCCAACAATCAGCAGGTTTCCAGCTGCCGTGTATCGCATCATCGCATCAAGCTCCATCGCACCGATGACAAATTTATTTAAGGTTTTATGTAAGCCGGCCCGTCCTCCAAGCACCTGTCCATCAATGACATTGACAACTTCCGCATATGTCAATTTTTCAATATTTTCTTTTTTCTTCTGCTCAATTCGAATGGTACCGACTCGTTCAATGGTACTAACGAACCCTTTATTTTCAGCATCTTTGATGGCCCGGTAAGCGGTACCTTCACTCACTTTCATTTCTTTCGCTATGCGCCGGACAGATATTTTCTCGCCGACATCTAATGAATCAATATACGATAAAATTTGCTCATGCTTTGTCGCCAATGCCGTTCACCCTTTTTGTTTTCAGCGTTTTCATATGTTTCATTATAAAGGCAGGAGGCTTTTAATAGCAATTTGTCTTTTACGTCATCGTGATTTAGGCCATAAAAAAAGCCGACATGTGTACCGGCTAATCTGAATGATTATAAAATGTCGATGGATTCTCCGCTGTTTAATACGTGACCCACTCCGCCATGCAAGCTGTCTGCAAATGCATGAGGATCCTGCTCAATCGGTGGGAATGTACTGTAGTGAATCGGAACAACCTGCTTTGCTCGAAGCCATTCTGCTGCCATTCTTGCATCCTCTCGTCCCATTGTGAAGTTATCACCAATTGGAAGGAATGCAAGGTCAATATGATTCAGCTCACCAATCAGCTTCATATCCGAAAAGAGCGCAGTGTCTCCAGCATGATAAATCGTTTTGCCTTCTGCGGTAAATAAAATACCTGATGGCATGCCTGTATACGTAATCGTTTTAGATTCTTCATCAATTACAGCTGAGCCATGAAACGCTTGCGTCAGTTTGACTTTACCAAAATCAAACTCACGGCCGCCGCCGATATGAAGCGGGTGCGTTTTCACCCCTTGCCAGCTTAAATAGACGGCAAGCTCATTTGGTGCGACAACGAGGGCATCATTGTTTTTGGCAATCTCAACAGTGTCACCGAGGTGATCTCCATGTCCGTGAGTTAGCAAAATCACATCTGCTTTGACATCTTGTGGTTTGATCTCTGTGTGCTTATTTCCATTTAAAAATGGATCAATCCAAATATGGTGTCCGTTTGTTTCAATGTGTACGACTGAATGTCCATGATATGTAGCTTTCATGTAGTATATCCACCTTTCGATTTTGATCTCATATCATCTATTCCCTGTATAAAAAGCTGAAAAACTTAATGCCTATGAATCACGTTCAGACCACCTGTTGCTTCAATAACAGTCCCTGTCATCAGGTCTGATCGATCATCGCATAAAAATGAGATAATGCGTCCTATATCTTCTCCTGTACCAGATCGGCCAATTGGTGTTTCATCGTCTTTGATCTGGCGTGCTTCCTCTATCGTGGCTTCTTTCATGTCACCCACGATTTTGCCTGGACAAACCATATTGGCCGTGATGCCATTTTCAGCTTCTTCAATCGCTATGGTTTTCGTCAATGACGCCAGTCCTACCTTTGCCGCTCCGAAGGCTGATCGGTGCATCCAGCCTGGTGCATGGTCTGCCCCTTGGAAGCCATACGTGATAATACGGCCAAAGCCTTGCTTTCTCATCATTGGGATGACCATTCGGAATAAATGGAATACAGCTGATAGGTTTCCTTCCATCATTTGATACCATTCATCTTCGGAGTAATCCCCCAGTTTCTTTCGTTCAAAAAGATAAGGACCCGCATTATTGATCAGGGCATCGATGCGCCCAAATCGCTCAACTGCTAGCTCCACCATGTTTTTTAAATCTTCTTTGTTTGTCACATCACCTTGGACAAATTGAAGCTTTTCTTCGTATTGCTGTAATTCTTCTTTCATCTGCCGAACAGCTTCATCATCGCTTCGATAATTTACTGTCACAGAATACCCCATATTCAGTAAAGACTCGGTTACTTTCCGGCCAAGCCCTTTAGAACCCGCTGTTATTAATGCGTGTCGCACACAATCTCCTCCTAAAGCAAAGGTTGCAAGTTCATATGTTTCTCATCCTATCTTTACTTTACTATAAACCAGCACCAGGCGCACTTCTGAACCCTTTGTCTGCTATTCATAATGCGGAAGAAAAAACGCAGGATGAGTTATCCACTTTTGTAAATCCCACGATCAATTCCCCTTCTTCAGGCTTAAAACATCATATGCTTTCATGTTCTCCAAGAAGAATGGATCTCCTTTCTGCATCACAGCAAAAAAACCATCCGTCTCATACGAATGGTTTTTTAAACGTTACGCTAGGCAGGCTTTTGCTTTTTCTAAAGCGAACTGAATTTGTTTGAATCCAGTTCCACCTGCACTTGTTCTTTTTTCAACAGCGACATACGGATCAAAAACCCTGTAAATGTCTTGTTCAAAGAGGTCGCTTGCTTCTGTGAATGTTTCGAAATGAAGATCACTTAAGTAGATGCCTTTTTGAATGCACGTATACACAAGCTTTCCAACAATTTCGTGAGCCTCACGGAACGGCATTCCTTTTTTCGCTAAGTAATCTGCCGCCTCTGTCGCATTTGAGAAATCTTCTTTCGTTGCTTTTTTCATGACATCTTCGTTCACAGTCATTGTTTGAATCATGCCTGTGAAAATTTGCAAGCTGCCAGTAATGGTTTTCACTGTATCAAACATACCTTCCTTATCTTCTTGCAGGTCTTTGTTGTACGTAAGCGGCAAGCCTTTCATAATGGTGAGAAGACCCATCAGGTTGCCATATACGCGGCCTGTTTTCCCTCGGATCAATTCAGCCATATCAGGGTTTTTCTTTTGCGGCATCATGCTGCTGCCTGTTGCGTACGTGTCATCAAGTTCAATGAATTTGAATTCTTGAGAGCACCATAAGATCATTTCCTCACAAAGACGTGAAAGGTGCATCATCACAAGGCTGCTATTAGAAATAAACTCTAAAATGAAGTCACGATCACTCACGCCATCAAGGCTGTTCTCGTAAATATGGTCAAAACCAAGCAACTTTGCTGTATATTCACGATCAATTGGGAATGTTGTTCCTGCTAACGCCCCGCATCCAAGTGGAGAGACGTTAATTCGCTTCAAGGAATCTTGAAAGCGCGCTTTGTCCCGCTCAAGCATCCAAAAGTAGGCGAGCATATGATGAGCAAAGGAAATCGGCTGTGCACGCTGTAAGTGCGTATATCCTGGAAAAATCGTTTCAACGTGCTGTTCGGCTTTCTCTACAAGCACCTTTTGAAAAGAAGAGATCAGCTCAATGATATGCTCTACTTGGTTATTCAAATATAAATGCATATCGGTTGCGACCTGATCATTCCGGCTTCTCGCTGTGTGCAATTTCCCGCCAAGCGGACCAATCTCATCAATCAGCATTTTTTCAAGGTTTAAATGAATGTCCTCATAATCCACTGAGAAATCTAGTTCATCCGCCTCTGCCTTTTTCATGAGCGTATTCAGTCCGTCTTTGATCGCAGTGGCCTCCTCATCGTCTAGGATACCGCATTTATTCAGCATACTTGCATGGGCAAGGGAGCCGGTCAGATCTTCTTTGACTAATTGTTTGTCGAAATGAATGGACGCGCCAAACTCATCGACCCATTTTTCTGGTGTTTTTTGAAATCGGCCTCCCCAAAGCTTTTTCATGCTTTAACCTGCTCCTTTTTATTCACGATGCTGTTTACTTTTGTTGGTAAACCCCAAAGGTTAATAAATCCTACAGCTGCATCATGATCGAATTCATCTGCTTTTGTGTATGTCGCTAGATTTTCATCATAAAGTGAATATGGTGATTTACGTCCTTCTACAATGGCATGGCCTTTAAATAGTTTCACACGTACAACACCTGTTACGTTCTTTTGAGTTTCTTGTAAGAATGCATCTAGTGCTGATTTTAGTGGTGAGAACCATAAGCCGTTGTATATTAATTCAGCCATTTTTTGTTCAACAATTGGCTTAAAGTGCGCTACTTCTTTAACAAGCGTTAAGTCTTCAAGCTCTTTATGCGCTTTTAAAAGTGTGACTGCACCTGGGCACTCGTACACTTCTCGAGATTTGATTCCAACAAGACGGTTTTCAACGTGATCGATTCTGCCAATGCCATGCTGTCCAGCTACTTCATTTAAATGAAGGATCAAATCAGACAATGAATACTGAATACCGTCAATTGCCGTTGGTTTTCCTTTTTCAAACGTAATTTCAATGACATCAGGTGTGTCAGGTGTTTTTTCAAGTGGATTTGTCAGATCGTATGCACCTTCTGGCGGCGCAGCCCAAGGATCTTCTAAAATGCCGCATTCGTTACTTCTGCCCCAAAGGTTTTGGTCGATTGAATAAGGGCTGTCTAAGTTAATTGGAATTGGAATACCGTGCTTTTGTGCATAATCTATTTCTTCATCGCGAGACCATTTCCATTCACGTACTGGTGCAAGTACTTCTAGTTCTGGATTTAATGCTTTAATGGATACTTCAAAACGAACTTGATCGTTCCCTTTTCCTGTACATCCGTGAGCCACTGCTACTGCATTTTCTTTCTCTGCTACTTCTACTAATTTTTTTGCAATAAGTGGACGAGATAGTGCAGATACAAGAGGATATTTACCTTCATACATTGTGTGTGCTTGTAATGCAGTAAGTGCAAATTCTTTGGCAAATTCTTCTTTTGCGTCAATCATGTAGGATTGAACTGCTCCGACTTGAAGTGCTTTTTGCTGAACGAATGCTAAGTCTTTTCCTTCACCTACGTCCAGGCAGCAAGCGACAACTTCGTATCCTTGCTCTTGTAACCATTTAACTGCAACAGAGGTATCAAGGCCTCCGGAATATGCTAATACGACTTTTTTATTTTGTGACATGAAGAGCTCCTCTCAATTGTTTTGATTCTGCGACTGTTTTTTGCATAAAAATAAGTTTTAATTTATAAACATGCATTTAGTATGTATATACTGTAACAAGGAAAAATTGTTTTTTCAACCCCTTTATGAAAAAAACTCTGCCAATTTTTCTTGGCAGAGTCATTTTGGGCTATTTTTGATCTTTTACAAGCTCACGCAAGACGTGAGGGAGCTCTGGCATAATGAGTTTGGTCATCGCTAATCGAACCGCTCCGATAGAGCCTGGTGTGGCAAAGACAGCTTTTTGGTTGATAACCCCTGCCGTTGCTCTAGACAAGATAGCCGCTGAACCAATGTCTTCTGTATAGCTTAGCATGCGAAAGATTTCGCCAAAGCCTGGCAGCTCTTTGGAAAAAAGGGGAGTAATGGATTCAATGGTTACATCCCTTGCGGCAATACCTGTCCCCCCATTTAACAAGACGGCATCAATCTTCACTTCACTTGTTCCTTCTAATACGGCGTCTTGAATCGCTCCAATTTCATCTTTCACAATATCGTATGCAAAAATCAGATGTCCCTGTTCTTTAAGCAAATCAATCATGAGACGGCCGCTTTTATCCGTTTCTTTCGTCCTTGTATCACTGACCGTAACGACTTTTAAGTGCAGCCTCGCTTTCGCTTCTCGTTTATGTTCTTCAACGCTCATCTTCCGTACCGCTCCCTTTCGTTTTCGTATTGGACCCATTATAGCATTTCAAAAAAAAGCTCTCTTCCTTATTGGAAAAGAACTTCTCAATCTTTATTCCGCTAAGCGCATAACGTCTCTTGCAATCATCACTTCTTCGTTCGTTGGAATCACGATGACTTTAACAGGAGAGTGGGGGTAACTGATGAATGCTTCTTCGCCTCTCATGTTGTTTAGAGAAGGATCCCAATAAACGCCCATGAATTCTAGCCCACGAAGTACACGTGCTCTCACTTCTGAACTGTTTTCACCAATTCCAGCTGTGAAGATGATCGCATCTACGCCATTCATTCTCGCTGCATAAGATCCGATGTATTTGTGAATACGGCTAGCAAAGATATCAAGGGCTACTTCTGCACGGTCGTTTCCTTCTTCTGTTGCTTCTTCTATATCACGAAGGTCACTTGAAAGACCAGACACGCCTAAAAGACCACTCTTCTTATTCAAAGTAGAGAGTACTTCTTCAGCAGTATGTCCTGTTTTCTCCATAATAAATGGGATGAGGGCAGGGTCAATGTTACCTGAACGTGTACCCATCGCAACACCAGCAAGTGGTGTAAAGCCCATTGATGTATCGATTGATTTTCCGCCTTCTACTGCTGCGATACTCGCACCATTTCCTAGGTGACATGAAATTAAACGAAGCTCTTCAAGAGGACGACCTAATAGCTCTGATGCACGCTCTGTGACAAACTTATGGCTTGTCCCGTGAAATCCATATTTACGAATACCAAAGTTTTTGTAGTAATCGTACGGAAGGCTGTATAGATAAGACTGCTCTGGCATTGTTTGGTGGAAGGCTGTATCGAACACAGCGACCGCTGGTACGTCAGGCAGAATTTGTTTGAATGCTTTGATTCCTACAACGTTTGCAGGGTTGTGAAGTGGTGCAAGCTCAGAAAGCTGATCAATGTCATTGATGACTTCATCTGTTAATAGAACAGAGTCGCTGAACTTCTCTCCCCCGTGAACGACACGGTGTCCTACGCCATCAATTTCATTAAAGTCTTTGATGATGTGGAATTCAGTTAATTTTTCAAGCAGCATTTTTACAGCTACTGCGTGATCTGGGATATCAGTGATTTCTTTTTTCTTTTCTCCATCTACAGAAATCATAAAGATACTGTTGTCCATTCCTATTCTTTCAACAAGACCTTTCGTTAAAACGTTTTCTTCTGGCATGTCAAACAATTGGAATTTAAGGGATGAGCTTCCTGCGTTGATTGCAATAATTTTGGACATTCTTGTCGCTCCTTTTACTCAGTTGTTATATAAAATTTCACGTTTTTTCCGGTGCTATATTCAACCTGTTTGGCGGGTCTTTTATAGTTTAACGATAAGTCCGAAAAATATCTGACTTTTTCATTTAAACATTGAAAACTTTGCATTTCAAGTACACCTTTGAACTGTTATCGCTTACATCAATAAGTCGTTATTTTCTGAAAAGTAGAATAGCCAGAAATCATTCTGGCTATTCTTTCGTTTCTTTTTCTTCTATAAACCACTGGTCTAATTTTCTCATCACGCCGACCATCGCTTCCTTCTGTGAGAAAGATGGCAGATTGGCAAACAACATCCGTTTTGGCGCTTCTAGCCCCTCTTTTTTCTTTTGCATGACAAATAAGCTTTTGGCGTGCTTTTTGTCTTTGAACATGGAGACTGGCAGTTGAATTAAAGCATTCATATATGCGTGATCTTTGATGAAATCCTTTAATTGCACACTTTCTTTTCCTTCAAACAAGTCGTTAGGAATGATGAAGAATAAGAAACCGCCTTCTTTCGTGTAACGAAGACTTTGTTCAATGAATAAGTAATGCGCAAAGGAATGTCCTTCTTTTGCCTTTAATTCAAAGTCTGCTGCACGCTCATCATTTGGGTAATAGCCAACTGGAAGACTGCATACGGTGACATCTGCCGGTGAGATGAGAAGCGGATCAAGGCTGTCCTGATGAAAAAGCTCGACTTCTTTTTCTTCTAAATTCGCCTGTGCCCAAGCAATTTTAATGAGGACATCATCAATATCAGAGGCAAAGCCGCGTTTTGTTTCTGCAGTGAGATTGTTTAAGACAGCAAGGAGTAAGTTTCCTGTTCCCGCTGCTGGATCAAAGACAACAAGCTCTTTTTTTTTTTCTAACAATTTATTGACCAAATAGCTGACAAATAGCCCAATCGTATCTGGCGTCATTTGACGGTTTGGATGTGAAATTTCCTTTTGTCCTTTCAGTACGGCGAGCTGAAACGCCTTTCGAATCTGCTCATGATCATAAGAGGCAAAATCTGCTTTCTCTATTAAGTCCTTTAATAAACAGTTTCGATCGTTTGCCTGAAAGAAGGCCTCACCTGCCTCTGCCAATGCTTCAATATAGGAAAAGCTCTGTTTCTTTTTCAATCGATTGGAGGCTGTATCGAGCAGCTCAAAAATAGTACTCACTTGATCTTTCTGCAATGCTTTTCTCTCCTCGCTTTGTTAAAGCTATATGTTTTCATTGAAAAGAGCCCCAGTACGAAGCCGGAGCTCTTTTCAATGCTGCTTTTATAACAGTGATTTTGCAGCTTCAATGGCTTTTTCATAATTTGGATGATTCGTTGCTTCCCTTACGTATTCAGTGTAAACCACTTTACCGTTAGGGTCTAATACAAAAACTGCACGCGCCAATAAACGCAATTCTTTGATACATACACCAAACGCTTCACCAAAAGACATATCTCTGTGATCAGATAATGTTTCTACATTTTCAATTCCGTTTGCTCCGCACCAGCGTGCTTGTGCAAATGGAAGATCCGCACTAATCGTATAAATATTGACCGGACCTAAATCGGCTGCCTCTTCATTGAAATGTCTTGTTTGTGCGTCACACACACCTGTATCAATAGAAGGAATCACTGAAAAGATCGTCACTTTTCCTGCTAAATCAGAAAGTGAAACTTCTCCGAGTGAGTTCGTTAATACCGTAAAATCTGGGGCCTGTTCACCTACTTTCACTTCATTTCCTACAAGCGTTACAGGGCTTCCTTTAAATGTGATCGTTGCCAAAACAATTCCCCCCTTATCAAATGTATGCTTCTATTCTAGTAGAGAAATTAAAAAACTGCAAAGCCTAATCGTCCATTTTAAAAAAAGTTAACTGCAGCGCAGCTAACTTTTTACAGGTCGATGTCATCTAGTTTTCGTTCTTTGTGGCAATGCTCCTGTTCATCTTTCTTAAACATGTGCTTAAGACGGTCAATTGCTTGAGGAGCAGAATCCAATATTTTATCAAGCAAATGTGTGTGTTCATCCAAATGAAGCATTCGAACTCCGTTTGTTCCCACAATTAAAAAGGCAATTGGTGTAATGGATACCCCGCCACCACTTCCGCCACCAAATGGGAGTCTCGGTTCTTTTCGTTCTTGTTCATCAGAACGGTTTTCTTTCTTTTGGTTACCGGTAAATTCACTGCCGCCGGCTGCAAATCCAAAACCGACCTTTGATACAGTGAGAATGACGCTGCCGTCAGGGGTTTCCACTGGATCGCCGATAATTGTATTCACATCTATCATTTCTTTTAAGTTTTCCATCGCTGTCTTCATCAGACCTTGGATTGGATGATCTGCCATTTTCATGTTCCTCCTTAAACAGATGATTCATTCTTCGTTGCTTGAAGAGAGGCATTTTTTCTTGCCTTTCTTCCTTTTAACCAATGGACAAGTAATCGAATGGCTGCAAGCATAGCATGTCCAATACGAAAATAAGCTATACATGTAAAATGTATCTGTGACACATTGTGCTGAAAGGCAGGAATCACTTCATATACAGGTTTATGCTTAAAAGTAAGGTGCTCCTGCATAAAGGCAAGCAGTGCTCCTTTGACTGACCACACACCGCCTGCTGCTACACCTGTTAAAGCTGCGTCATGAAAACCGATCCATGTCGACCAGTGAAAAGATACAATTTTCATATGAATAAAGAATTGGCGCATGATTCGGTTTAGATCGACAATCTCTTTTGCGATCCGCTCAATTTGATGAAGAATTTGCTTCATATCACCTTTGTCTATTTTTTTATGGATAGATTCTTTTTCATTACTAGGCGTTTTGGAGCTGTCCATATTCTTTTCACGAATATCAATTGTTTGATCTTCCTTATTCACTCTCACCATCGGAATCTCTTTTTTGAGCCTGACAATTCCATATAAGGTGATGACCTTCAGTGCAAGATAGTCTTTGTCATTTGCATGTGAATACTCAAGTGATATAGTCACTTTCATGAAGATCAATAAGATCACAAGGAGACAAATAGCTGCGATCCAAACGTAAAGCACTGTTCTCACTTCCTCTATAACAAATGATGCTTCCTTTACGATTATGGCTCTCATGCTGGATTTTATACCCAATCATAAAAAAAGAGTTTGACCGGCCTCGGTCAAACTCCCTTTGATTACATGCTTGATTCTTTTTTTTCATACAAATGTTCATGGACGACCACCGTATCAGCAAAGTAGTCATGAACCCCTTGCTTTTTCGGTGAGAACCCAACAACAGCATAGAGAACAAAAAGCGTATTAATATATCGGCCAACGATTTCTCTAAAGAAAATGACATCCCATGTCAGCTGCTTCTCAGGCTGAAGTGAGACAACTTTGATCCCAAACACCATCTTGCCGAGTGTTTGATGAAAAATTTTTGTCATGATGGCGAAATAAAGCAGGAAGACAATCGTCGTAGTGACTGAAATTGGAGAAAACCATCCTCCTCCTTTTGACCAGCCAAACAGACTAAAGATGGGAGAAACCGTCAAATGGTTAACACCCCAGACGACGAGCCAATCAAGGATAAACGCCCAAAATCTAATCCAAAAACCTGCAAAGGCCTGTGCTTCAATTGAAACGCGCTTCCCAAGGGCCGGCTGCGATTCTTCCTCTTGGCTGCGGCTTTCGCTTACTTCATCGAATGTAGAATCCATCTATGATCCCTCCTTTATTTTGAATAGAGATACATCGGTTTAGACCCGTTTGATCCAGCCAGTGTTTCTTTTAAATTCAGAAAATCAATTTCGCTTTTAAAGAGCTTGCTTGCGCTCATATTCAAGAGAGAGTTCCAGCCAAAGCTTTGAGAATAGCTGACAACCTTTGCCCCTTTTAATCCTTTTTCATTTTTCTTCATCGCTTTTATTGCATCTTCATAGTATCCAAGCTCATCCACTAATCCGTTGGACTTCGCCTGCGTTCCATCATATACTCGGCCATCGGCAATTTTCTTGACGTCCTGTTTAGACATGCCGCGTCCTTCAGAGATGACTTTGACAAACCCTTCATAGGAGTTGTCTACCATGCTTTGCATGATGTCGCGCTCAGCCTTTGTCATATCACGATCTGGAGACATGATGTCTTTATATTTTCCACTCTTAATGGTTTCATATTTAATGCCTAAATTATCCGCTAGCTTTGAATAATTCAAACTTTGCATGATCACGCCTAGAGAACCTGTTAATGTTTCAGGGGAAGCAAAGATTTTCTTTGCTGGAGTCGACACATAGTAGCCGCCAGAAGCGGCCATTGATCCCATTGATACGTAAATTGGCTTCTTCGCTTTTTTCACTTCCTCTAATTTTTTATGTATTTCAGCACTTTCGTAAACACCACCGCCAGGAGAGTTGACGCGAAGCAATACACCTTTTACAGAAGCATCATCTTTTGCTTTATCTAATTCTTTTAAGAACGCACGATGATCATACGCTTCTCCGCCTAAGAGGCTTGATGCACCGCCGTTATCTTGAATGGTTCCATTAATCTCAAGAACAGCAATTTTACTCGCTCCGCTGCCATCCTCTAGTACCTTCTCTTCGATTTCATCCCCGAATTGATAGCTCATTTTATTGTCATTGAAGTTTTCAAACAAGGCCATCGTAACACTAATCACAATTGAAAATCCGAAAACACCAAGTGCAATGATTAAGGCTACCCATCTTTTCGCATTCATCTCTTTCTCCTCCTTTTTTATCTCACTTCATTCATACGAATACATACATGAAATGTTTCATAGGAATTTTGTTTTTTTTACATTTCATTTCAACATATGATAGCATCGATCTTAAAAGACGAACAACTTTACCTCTTCGATCTCAGAATCCCATGACGAGAAATTGTCTTTTTTCCTCTCCCCACGTCTAACAGCACAGGTGTTCAACGCAACGAAACAAACACCTTTTAACTTCTCTTCAATAAAAAAACAGCGTTTAAATTATGCTCAAAGTCAGCGATTTCGAATCACTTCTAACTTTCTATCTCTATGTGCGTCTTTCTAAATTTTTTACTTTTCATATAAAAAAAGTGTAAAATGTGAGCAAGGGTTTACATGTAAGCCCTTTACTATTGGAAATCTATTTTTGACAACAAAGGGGAGAACGTCAATGACAGACAAACGTCGCAATGTATTTTTCTTTTACAAAAAAGATCATGAATTGGATGGACACATTTCTTCTCTGGAGAAGCTCGCTTCCGATCAAGGCTTTCAAGTCGTAAATCGTGCAGAGGATGCCCATATTATTGCTTCAATTGGCGGGGATGGCACATTTCTTCAAGCAGTTCGCAAAACAAAGTTCCGTGATGACTGCTTGTACGTAGGGGTATCAAAAACAGAGAATTCGCATCTATACTGCGATTTTTCATTAGAGCATTTTGATAAAATGATTGATGCCATGAACTCCGAACAGATTGAAGTGAGAAAATATCCGATCATTGATGTAAGCATCGACAGTACCAATCAATTCCATTGCTTAAACGAACTGTCCATCCGCTCTAGCATCATTAAAACATTTGTCATCGATGTGTATATAGATGATTTTCACTTTGAAACCTTTAGAGGCGACGGGATAATTATTTCCACTCCGACCGGCTCAACGGCCTACAATAAATCCGTTAACGGCGCCGTGGTTGATCCGATGCTCCCTTGTATGCAAGTGACAGAGCTTGCATCATTAAATAACAACTCGTACCGTACACTTGGTGCTCCTTTCATTTTAAGCAGTGACCGCAAGTTGTCGCTGAAGGTCGTGCAGGACGGAAACGATCATCCAATTATCGGGCTTGATAACGAAGCACTCGGCACAAAACACGTAAACCAAATTGACATTGGTCTTTCAGGCAAAGTGATTAAAACGGTTAAATTAAAAGACAACTCCTACTGGGAAAAAGTCAAACGCAGATTCCTTTAATCAAAAAGCTCCTATACGGGGCTTTTTTTCATGTCTTCTCATTCACAATCATGCTGTCTTTGAAAAGATATGGTATGATGTCACAAGTATGAGTGTACGAAAAGGAGAACGCGATGCCATTACAACATTTTGATCAATATCCATTAAGCGATGAATTGAAACAAGCGTTAAAAGCGCTTCACTTCCATACACCTACACCCGTTCAGCACGAGACATTATCAGTTGCTTTTTCAAAGCAAGATCTGATCGTCAAGTCTCAGACAGGCAGCGGCAAAACAGCCGCCTATGGTTTGCCAATTTGTGAAATGGTGGATTGGGCCCAAAATAAACCTCAAGCCCTCATCCTCGTTCCAACACGAGAATTAGCAATTCAAGTCAAGCAGGACCTCACTAGCCTTGGACGATTTAAACGAATCAAAGCCGTAGCCATTTATGGAAAAGCCTCTTTTCAAACACAAAAAGTAGAGCTTGCGCAAAAAAACCATATTGTGTGCGGAACACCAGGGCGAATATTGGACCACCTTGAAAAAGGCACTCTTTCTTTAGAAAACCTCACATTTTTTGTGTTAGATGAAGCAGATGAAATGCTGAACATGGGGTTTATTGAGCAAGTCTCTGCCATTATTCAGCATCTGCCGCCTAAACGCATGTCAATACTCTTTTCAGCAACAATGTCTACTGAAATGAAGGAACTGAGTGAGCAATTTTTACAGTCGCCAAGAGTGATTGAGATGCGTGAGGAAATCCCTGTACAAAAAATTACCCACACTGTGATTGAAACAGAGGAAGAAGCCAAATTCTCACTTCTCCAACGAACGATCGTTATCGAAAATCCAGATAGCTGTATTATTTTCTGCAATACGCAGGAACGAGTGAATGAACTAACCATGAAGCTGGACGATTGGGATGTTCCTTGCGACAAAATTCATGGGGGTATGAGGCAGGAAGATCGCTTTGACGTCATGGATGAATTCAAAAACGGCGAGTTCCGCTATCTGATCGCAACAGATATTGCAGCTCGGGGAATTGATGTAATCGATATGACACATGTGATTCATTATGACCTGCCCTATGAAAAAGAACGTTATATTCATCGTACTGGAAGAACGGGTAGAGCGGGTAAAAGCGGGAAAACGATTGCCTTTATGACCAAGCACACGCAGCCGTTTATTGATGAATTAAAGCAGCAGGCCGGTATTGATTTTGAAACTCATCCTTATCCTACTAAGGAAGAAGCGGAGCAACATGTAGCAAGCTTCGAAGAGAAGATTGAAACACCTATTCAGAAGGAAAATAAGCAGGCAGGTGTAGAGAAGGATATTATGAAGCTCTATTTTAACGGTGGGAAGAAAAAAAAACTGCGCGCTGTTGATTTCGTTGGGACCATCGCCAAAATAGAAGACGTTGCATTTGATGACATTGGAATTATTACGATTCATGAAACGAAAACGTATGTCGATATTTTAAATGGCAAAGGCCCTCTTGTGATAAAAGCCATGCGTCACACAACGATTAAAGGCAAGCAGCTAAAAGTGCACAAAGCACGCTCATAAAAAGTGAAGGCAAAGCGCCTTCACTTTTTTATTGATGATGATACAAGGTCACAAACCGTGGTACCATCAGCCTTTATGATGCTCAATATGACATTTGTCATATTGAATATATGATGGGTGCTACTATGAGCATGATCTCTTTCCTTCTATACTGTGAAGTAGAAAGAAACGGAAAGGACTTGAACTTTCATGACGATTTCAACAAACAAGCAGCAGCAAGCAACTTTAAGGAAACAAGTAGGTCAATTTTCTGGTGCTGATTCAAAAAAAAGTATCATGCAGCTTTTCAATACATTTATTCCATTTTTAGGACTTTGGTTTCTAGCCTATTATAGCCTGAACATCTCCTACCTTCTCACCCTCTTGTTTGCGGTCATTGCAGCTGGTTTTTTAGTTCGTGTCTTTATTATTTTTCACGACTGCTGCCACCAATCCTTTTTTAAACAGAAGCCGCTGAATCACCTGTTCGGTTTCTTAACGGGTGTACTCACCCTTTTCCCTTATCTTCAATGGCAAAGAAGTCATTCCATTCACCATGCCACAAGCAGTAATTTAGATAAACGCGGCACAGGTGACATTTGGCTCCTGACAGTGAAAGAATATGAAGAAGCAGCTGTATGGACGAAAATTCGCTACAGATTATACCGAAATCCCTTTGTGATGTTTATTTTGGGGCCGATCTTTGTGTTTCTCATTCAAAATCGGTTCAACGTCAAGAGTGCTCGTAAAAAAGAGCGCTGGAATACGTATTTCACAAACGTGACGATTATTTTATTTGCAGCAGCCACATGTCTCCTCTTTGGCTGGCAAGGCTTCCTGCTTGTTCAAGGGCCGATTTTTCTCATCTCTGGATCAATTGGTGTGTGGCTGTTTTATGTGCAGCATACGTTTGAGGATTCTTACTTTGAAGCAGATGAACATTGGAATTATGTGCAGGCAGCTGTAGAAGGCAGTTCCTTTTACAAATTACCAAAACTCCTTCAATGGTTAACAGGCAATATCGGTTACCACCATGTCCATCATTTAAGCCCACGGGTACCAAATTATCATTTAGAGCATGCCCATCAGCAAAGTGAACCGCTTCAAAATGTTCCAACCATCACTTTGAAAACTAGTATTGAGTCAATGAAATTCAGACTATGGGATGAAGAGACGAAGGCATTTGTTACCTTTAAAGAAGCACGTCAGACGAGAATTACCCCTGTCATTAAAGGAGACATTCTCAAGAAGAATGCATAAACAGCCCAGGCTCTTTCTTACAATAGAAGGAGCTTGTTGTATTTTGTTGTATTTGCAAGATGCGGTAACGTGTTCAATTTGATAAAGTAGTGAAAAAGAATGAAAAAATGGAAAAGGTGAATCACGGATGAAAAAACAACTTAAAATTCAAAAACTGAATGGGATTTCCCCATATATTTGGGCTATTTTTTTCATCCTACCCTTTTATTTTATCTTTAAGACACCTTCGACTTTAGGCATTGTGATCGGCATTATATTGAACGTCGTCTTTTTCTCTGTCTACCGTTTTGCCTTTGTCGCAAAAAGCTGGTCGTTATATGTATTCGGCCTTCTATTAATCGCCATTTCTACTGGTTATGTCATGCTCTACAGCTACATTTATTTTGCTTTTTGCATTGCCTATTTCAATGGGCATATAAAAAGAAAAGTACCTTTCTATATCTTATACTATATCCATCTAGCAAGCGCCGCCGTTGCGGTGAACTTTAGTCTGATCTTAAAAAAGGGCTGGTTTCTCACACAAATTCCTTTTGTCGTGATCACACTCATTAGTGCCATCCTCCTCCCTCTAAGCATTAGGAGCAGAAAGGAACGTGAACGGCTCGAAGAAAAATTAGAATATGCCAATGAACGGCTCGCCGATCTTGTGAAGCTTGAAGAAAGGCAGCGCATTGCACGAGATCTGCATGACACCCTGGGACAAAAGCTTTCCCTTATCGGTTTAAAGAGTGACCTTGCCCGAAAACTCGTGTATAAAGATCCTGAACAGGCTCGTGCCGAACTAAAAAGCGTCCAGCAAACCGCTAGAACGTCTCTCAATGAAGTCCGAAAAATTGTTTCCTCCATGAAAGGCATTCGAATCAAGGATGAAATATTGAATATAAAACAAATACTCGAAGCGGCTGATATTGAATTGATTTATGATGAAAAGGAAGCGCCGAAACACATCTCTCTTCTCAACGAAAACATTGTGAGCATGTGCATCAAAGAGGCCGTGACGAATGTCGTCAAACATAGTAACGCCACTGTGTGTAAAATCACCATTCACCAAAAGTCAAAAGAAGCCGTCATCACAGTTGAGGATGATGGAACATTTAAAGGCGATCATCCACCCTTTCAGACGAAAGGGCATGGTCTTTTAGGGATTAGAGAACGATTGGAATTTGCAAATGGACGTCTGCACATTGAGGCAAAAGACGGGACAAAGCTGATTATGAGCATACCAAATGATTCATCAGCAAAAGAAAAGGAGGGGATGAAATGATTCACATCTTTATCGCAGAAGATCAGCAAATGCTGCTTGGTGCACTCGGTTCACTTCTCGATTTAGAAGACGATATGAAGGTTGTTGGGAAAGGCACAAATGGCCAGGATGCCATTGATTTTACCAGAAAACACTCAGTTGATATTTGTTTAATGGATATTGAGATGCCAGGTAAATCTGGGCTTGATGCAGCTGAAGAACTTAAAGAAACAAATGTAAAGATCATCATTTTAACGACCTTTGCCCGTTCTGGTTATTTCCAAAGAGCGCTGAAAGCTGGCGTTAGCGGCTATATGCTGAAAGACAGCCCAAGCGAAGAGCTGGCAAGTGCCATTCGCAGTGTGATGAAAGGGAAAAAGGTGTATGCCCCTGAATTGATGGAAGACTTATATAGCGACGAAAATCCTTTAACCGAACGAGAAAAATCCGTACTTGAACTCGTCGCACACGGCAAAAACACAAAAGAAATCGCAAAGGAACTCAGCATTAAAAGCGGCACTGTCCGTAACTACATATCCATTATTTTAGATAAACTAGAAGTCAAAAATCGAATTGAAGCCATCACACGCTCAAAAGAAAAAGGCTGGTTAAAATAGGAAAAAAGATCAAGTCATATGCCTTTTTACTTTCTAAAAAATTCCGTTATTTTTTATCACCAACTGGCAAAATGTAATTGACAACAGACCTATGATATATATTCCCTGATGCTCATCTTTGTCCTTGCATTGAACAGAAATCCTGTATGAAGAAATGAATTTTCCGGAGACTATATGATCATTAGCAAAGACAGCGAAATGGACAATTCCTATCAAAACAGTGAAATCTATAAATCCATTCCTGCTGTGAAAGTGTACGAAGCAAATGCTGAAGAATTTTACTTTAATGATTCACTCAAACTGAAATATCAACGATCATTCTTTAAAAAGCATTTTTTAGGTAAATAAGCTGAAGCCAGGGACCTCTTCCCTTGCTTTTTTCTTGTCTGCTTCTAGCGGCAACGCCTTTTTTCCGCTACAATTACATACAAGCTAATTCATAAAGTGTGGTGCTGGTTTTGTTTAAAATTTTGCTGATTGAGGATGATACAACCCTCTTCCAAGAAATCAAAGAACGTTTAATCAACTGGTCCTATGATGTCTATGGGATACACGATTTTCATCAGGTCATGAAGGAATTCACTTCTGTTCAGCCGGATCTAGTCATTATTGACATTCAGCTCCCAAAGTACGATGGTTTTCATTGGTGCCGGATGATTCGGCATCATTCAAATGTTCCAATCATCTTCCTCTCCTCTCGAGACCACCCTGCTGATATGGTGATGTCTATGCAGCTCGGTGCCGATGATTTTGTGCAGAAGCCATTTCACTTTGACGTCCTCATCGCCAAAGTAAGTGCGGTTCTTCGCCGCGTCCATGATTATAATGCAGAACCGGCCAACCTAAAGGTATGGTGCGGCGCTACCATTGATCTAGAAAAAAACACCGTGACCAATGAACATGGTGAGATTGAATTAACGAAGAACGAATTATTTATTCTCAAGGAATTGGTTCAGCATAAACATCATATCGTCAGCCGGGAATCACTCATCCAAGCGTTATGGGAGGATGAACGGTTTGTAAGTGACAATACGCTGACTGTAAATGTCAATCGCCTTAGAAAAAAACTAGACGAGATCTCTCTCGGTACCTTTATTGAAACAAAAGTGGGTCAAGGGTATCTCGCAAAGGAAAAGGATGATCAATGATGCTGCAAGCATTTTTAAAAGAACGAAGAAGCTGGATTCTGTTCTTCCTTAGCCTACAGCCACTCATTCTTTTTGTTGCTTATTTGGATACGACAATTCCAGTAGCTTCTCTTTTTTATATCGTTTTATTGTCTACGTTACTCATGATCGTCTTTCTTTTTTTCCGTTACCGAAAAGAAACAGATTATTATCAAAGCCTGAAAGAATGGGACGAACACATTGATCCTCAAATGCGGATGGGCCCCTCTTCCCCATTTGAACAGATCGTACATGATGCAACGTCAGAGCAAATCGCCCGCTACCGGCAGATGGCGGCTGAGCAAAAAAGCGCTCTTGAAGAAGAAAAAGATGAACTGCTTTCATGGATACATGAAGTCAAAACACCTCTAACAGCGATGCACTTAATGATTGACCGCTTAACAGAGGAGCCCCTGAAATCGAATATGACGTACGAGTGGCTCAGAATTCATTTATTACTTGATGCACAGCTGCACCAAAGCAGAATACGTCATATTGAAAATGATTTATTGATTGAAAAGCTGGATCTGCAAAACATCATAGCGAAAGAAATCAAAGCGCTCCAATCATGGTGCATGCAAAAAGGGATTGGCTTTGAACTAGCATTAGAAGAACGAGACGTATTAAGTGATTCAAAATGGTTATCCTTTATAATGAGACAAGTGCTGACAAATGCAGTCAAGTACAGCCATTCATCTGATATTGTCATCAAAAGCAGAAAAAAGGATGAACAAGTGATTCTCACGATTACAGATCAAGGCAGAGGAATTGATCCGAGAGACCTGTCTCGTATCTTTGAAAAAGGCTTTACCTCCACAAGACATCACAATGACACCGCCTCCACGGGAATGGGGCTGTATTTAACCAAAAAAGGAACAGACGCTCTTCATATGACAATCGATGTCAACTCCACAATGGATCAAGGTACAACCTTCACCTTTATCTTTCCGAAAAAGAATGAATTTGTTCATATTGCGAGCATGTGACAATATTGTCACATGCTCGTCTGTTTTGTTCGCCAAATCGAAGGAAGTCAGTCCGGCTTCTTTTTATACTAAAGTTATCAAAAGAAAAAGGAGTTCATCATATGAATATTTTAGAAGCTCGCAAGCTATATAAAAGCTATGGAAATAAATTCAATAAACAAGAGGTGCTCAAAGGCATTGATCTAACCATAGAAACAGGAGAGTTTGTCAGCATTATGGGGCCATCAGGATCAGGGAAAACAACACTCCTGAATGTATTGTCATCTATCGACCATGTCTCTAGTGGATCGATTCGTATCGCAGAAGCTGAAATGACTCAAATGAAGGATCAGCAGCTCGCTGAATTCAGAAAAAAACAGCTTGGTTTTGTCTTTCAGGATTATAACTTACTTGATACACTGACCGTCAAAGAGAACATCCTTTTACCATTATCGATCTCCAAAACGCCTAAAAAGGAAGCCTTTGAACGCTTTCAACAGCTCGCTGAGGATATGGGGATTTATGAACTTCGAGATAAATATCCGAATGAATTGTCTGGGGGACAAAAGCAGAGGACATCGGCGGTTCGTGCCTTCATTCATGAGCCTAGTCTCATTTTCGCTGATGAACCAACTGGCGCACTTGATTCCAAATCTGCATCTGATTTACTCAACAAGCTGCAAGATTTCAATCGCAAACGAAAAGCGACCATTGTGATGGTCACACATGATCCTGTCGCAGCCAGCTATTCAAGACGAGTCATTTTTATCAAGGACGGACAGATCTATACACAGTTGAATAAAGGCGCTTTAGAGAGAAAGATGTTTTTCGAAGATATTATGAAAACGCAAGGTGTCTTAGGCGGTGTGAAGCATGAACATTAATCAGCTCGTCTTCCGAAACCTGAAGAAAAATTTGAAGAATTACTATTTATACGTGTTTGCTCTTGTGTTTAGTGTGGCACTCTATTTTTCTTTTGTCACCTTGCAGTATTCACCAGCACTTGATGAGGTGAAAGGGTCCATTAAAGGCGGTGCTTCTATTAAAACCGCTTCTATCCTAATCATTGTCATCGTAGGCATCTTTCTGCTATATGCAAATAGCATATTCATTAAACGCAGAGGAAAAGAAATTGGCCTCCTGCAGCTCATAGGGATGACGAAACAAAAAATTACCAAGCTTCTCAATGCAGAAAACTTTATCCTATACATGATCTCCATGGCTATCGGCATATTCGCCGGATTTATCGGCTCAAAGCTGATGCTGATGGTGCTATTCAAAGTGACAGGCGTTAACGCCATTGCCAACCTTCATTTCTCAGGCATGGCCCTTTTGCAAACGATCATCGTCTTTCTATTGATTTATGTACTGATTATGCTGAGAAATAGACGTTTTATTAAAAAGCAAACGATCCTAGCTTTATTTAGAACAACGTCTTCTACAGAACAGCGCGTCAAAAAAATCTCTGTGTTTGAAATCATCATTGGGGTTATGGGTATTGTCTCAATCAGCTCAGGCTATTACATTTCTTCTCAGCTTTTTAATGGCTCATTCACATCGATGCCTTCGTTATTTTTAGCCATGATTTTTATTCTAGGTTCTGTCATTATCGGTACCTTTCTTTTCTATAAAGGCTCTGTTTCATTCATTGCCAATATCGTAAGAAAAAGAAAAAATGGCTACCTTGCCATTCATGAAGTCTTGTCACTGTCATCGATTATGTTCCGCCTAAAATCAAATGCACTGCTTTTAACCATTATTACAACAGTTTCTGCACTTGCAATTGGTTTGTTATCATTCAGCTACATTTCGTATTACTCAGCAGAAAAAACAGCAGAACAAAACATTCCGGCTCATTTCGTCATGGGTTCAGAAAAGGGAGCAGCTACCTTCACTCGTGCACTTTCTGACAAGCATATTGCTTATGAAGAACAACAGTTCAAGGTCATTCAAGCCGATTTTGATGTAAAGAAGATCATTGATACAGAGTTAATTAGTCTGGATGAGAATCCAGGAGTGTTGACACTACCAGTGATCAGTGAGAAGAATGCACCCAACTTTCATGTAGAGAACGACGAAGTCATACTAAGCGGCTACAATGATTTAATGAGAAAATTCATGCCCATTAAAAGCTCAGGTGATGTGCAACTTCTAATAAAGAAGCCGCTTACTTTAAAAGTCATTGATATGAAAAGAGATTATTTAATCTCTTACAGGTTCACTTTTAGCGGCTCCCTCCCTGTTGCAGTGGTTAGTCAAGAGGTTTTTGAACAGCTGGATCAAAAGAAAGATCCTAAGCTTCAGTTTGAGAATAACCAATATATCGCGATCAATGTAAAAGATGAGAAACAAATAGAACAAGGCAATGACGTGTTTACTTCTTTAAAAATGAGTGATGGAAGCATGTCTCGTTTAGAGGAGAGTCAGCAGCAAAAACAAGCGACAGGACTGCTGATGTTTGTTGTAGGCTTTTTAGGACTGAGTTTTCTTGTCACATCAGGCTGTATTTTATATTTCAAACAAATGAATGAAAGTGAAGAAGAACAAAGCTCGTACACGATCTTACGTAAGCTTGGCTTTACTGAAAAAGATCTATTAAGAGGCATTCGACTCAAACAGCTATTTAACTTTGGCATTCCGCTGCTAGTCGGTTTGCTGCACAGTTACTTTGCCATTCAATCAGGCTGGTTTCTATTCGGCGGGGAGCTGTGGACACCAATGCTGATCGTCATGTCGATTTATACTGTTTTGTATTCTGTCTTTGGATTCCTGTCTGTCCAGTATTATAAAAAAGTCATTAAAGAATCCTTGTAATTTATCCCCATAGGCCTCTGCTTATGGGGATTTTGTACTTTATTTAATGGTGTTGATTCAAACTTGTGCGATAAAATATGATCACTAGCAGAATATGCTTTTTGTTTGACCTCTTCTCGGTTCACTCCAACAAGCATCCCGTTTCACTGCCTTTCCAGCAATATAGACGGAATCAACATTTAAAGGGTGTGCCGTTTGGACAACCGCCCCAGCTGGATCTGTCATCCGAAGAAGATTCATGCTGCAATGCATGAGCTCCGTTTATAGTTGCTGCTTCAAGCATTTTCCTGGCATCGTCCCCTATGTGACAACATTTAAAATGTGCATACTACATAACGCAGTCAACAGCTGATCTGATGATTGAAAGTGCGTTTTTTTCATGCGGGCTACAAAAAAGCGCTGGATGTTTTCCATCCAAACGCTTCTCGTTTCATTCATGATTATGCTTTTCGCTCAAGCTCTCTTTCTCTCAGCTCTACACGACGAATTTTCGCTGACGGTGTTTTTGGCAGTTCGTCAATGAATTCGATTTCTCTTGGATATTTATATGGTGCTGTTGTATTTTTCACGTGTGATTGCAGCTCTTTGATGAGCTCATCACTTTGTGCAGATGCATCACGCAGGACGACGTATGCTTTGACGATCGATCCTCTGATTTCATCAGGGCTTGCCACGACAGCACATTCTTTCACTGCTGGGTGTTTGATGAGCGCATCTTCTACTTCAAACGGCCCAATGGTATAGCCTGAGCTGACAATAATGTCATCTCTGCGGCTTTCAAACCAGAAATACCCGTCCTCGTCTTTTTTCGCACGGTCACCGGTAATAAAGTAATTTCCGCGTCGCTGCGCCTTTGTCCGTTCTTCATCTTTGTAGTATTCCTTAAATAGAGCAGGTGTTTCGAGATGAACGGCAATGTCACCAATTTCTCCTGGAGCACAAATGCTGCCGTCGTCATCAATGATGTCCACTTCGTTACCAGGAGTTGGTTTTCCCATACTGCCTGGCTTGATATTCATTCCTTTTAATAAACCTACTAGCAGTGTACTTTCTGTTTGACCGTAGCCATCTCGAACTTCTATATCGAAATGTTTTTTGAATGTATCGATGACTTCACGGTTTAGCGGCTCTCCTGCAGAAACGGCACTATGTAGCTTTGGCAGTTGATATTGACTCAAGTCATCTACTTTGGCCATAAATCGATATTCTGTTGGTGTACAGCATAAGACATTGATTTCATTTTTTTGAAGCAGTTCTAAGTACGTATTTGGATGAAATTTACCTCCGTATACAAAGCCTTCCGCTCCACTTCCCAAAACAGATAAGAGTGGACTCCACACCCATTTTTGCCAGCCTGGTCCTGCTGTCGCCCATACTTTATCTCCTTCATCGATCGAGAGCCATGCTTTAGCAGCTGTGCGTAAATGAGCATAAGCCCACCCATGAGTATGAACAACTCCTTTTGGATTACCTGTTGTGCCTGATGTATAGGATAAAAACGCCATGTCAGTCCGTTCTGTTTGTGCCATTTGAAGCTCGCTTGATTGTTGTTCTTTCTGAGCTAAAATGTTTGCCCAGCCATGATCGTTTTCGCCAATCGAGAATGTTTTAAAACCTTTTGGTTGATTCGTTCCATCGAACGATTGAATGAATGAAGCGTAAACGATCGCTCCCTTTGCTTCTGCATGTTCAATCCGGTAATCTAAATCTTTCGCACGAAGCATTTCTGAGCAAGGAATGACGACCATCCCTGTTTTCAAAATAGCTAAATAAATGCTGTATGCCTCTAGCATGCGCGGCACCATCACAATGATTTTATCGCCTTTCTTAAAGCCTGCATGTAACAAAGCATGACCGATTTTATTCGCCTCTTCCACTAATGCTGCATAAGTCACATGCGCCTCATCACCATTTCCGTCCTGCCAGTGCAGGGCCATTTTTTTCCGGTCATGACTAAACGCTTCAATCTCACTGACTAAGTTATATTGTTCTGGTGCAATTAAGTCTTCTCTTTTCATGGTACAGCTCCTTTTAGCCTCTTTCTATGAAATTAATGATGTTTCAAATGACCTATTCACTCATCACTGAAAAACGCTTGAATTAGGACCTACTCCTAGTATTATGCCATAATTTTTTCAATCCGTCTTCCTTTTTTAAAAATATTCTAACAATTTATATGTACAAAAAGAAAAGAGCGGGGATGAACCCGCTCATAAGCCATAGCTTTTAAATTGTGTGTCTTAGAAAGATCCGCCACCCATATGTTGTTGAGCGTAAGATACAAGACGTTTAGTGATTTCTCCACCAACTGATCCGTTAGCGCGAGATGTTGTATCTGGTCCAAGGTTTACACCAAATTCTGAAGCGATTTCATACTTCATTTGGTCGATCGCTTGTGCAGCGCCTGGAACGACTAATTGATTAGAACTGCTTTGTCTGTTTTGTTGAGCCATGTGTTCTCACCTCCTTGTGAATATAGAATGTGTAGAAACACATGACTTCATGCGATTGATTTTATGGTAATTATTATGAAATGTTTAATTTAGAATAAATCAGCGAATTCGTCTGCCGCTTTCTTTTCATTTGTGACAATGATGGTTTCGATTTGCGCAACTGCCTCGTCGAGCATTGGCTCGAAATCAGCAAAGCTTTCGTATCGTTCTACTTTTTCAAGCTTTGGCTTAGTTTTTGGAGATGGCGGTGTAAAGATTGTACAGCAATCCTCAAAAGGCTGAATGCTTGTATCATATGTGCCAATTCGTCTCGCTTCCTCAATAATGTCATTTTTATCAACAGCAATTAGGGGACGAATAATCGGCGTGTTTGTCACATGATTAATGGCATACATGCTTTCAAGTGTCTGACTAGCAACTTGGCCAAGGCTTTCACCTGTAATAATCGCAAGGGCATCTTTCTTCGCTCTTATTTTATCAGCTATTTTCAGCATCATTCTTCTTGTTGACGTCATCGTATAGTTTTCTGGTACTTGTTTGTGAATCAGCTCTTGGATTTTGGTAAAAGGAACTATGTGAAGCTTCACTTCGCCTCCATAGGCAGCTAGGCAACCAGCAAGATCAATGACCTTTTGCTTGGCACGTTCACTTGTATAAGGCGGACTAAAGAAGTGAACCGCTTCAATTTGAATTCCTCGTTTCATAGCCTGATATCCGGCAACCGGGCTGTCAAAGCCACCTGAGAGCATGAGCATCGCTCTCCCGCTTGAACCGACTGGCAAACCGCCTGCACCCTTTACATCTTTAAAAGTAATGTACGTCGCATGTTCTCTAATTTCAATTCGCAAATGAACAACTGGCTGTTTCACATTGACCGTTAAGCCTTCAGTATTTCTGAGGACATGTCCGCCAATTTCACGGTTCATTTCATTTGAATCAAGCTCAAATTGTTTGTAAGACCGCTTCGTTGTGACTTTGAATGTATTCCCTTTTTCGTATACTTCCTTCACAGCCGTTAGCGCCGCTTCTTTAATTGCGTCCATATTGGTTTCACATTTCACTGCAAGACTAAAGCTCTGAATCCCAAACACATTTTTGAGATGTTCTGAAATCGGTTCAGGATTTTCTCCGTCCAGCATGATGGTGATGCGGTCTCTGTCAGATGTGTATTTTAACGCTTCAAAATCTTTTAATACGAATCGTATATGCTGTCTTAGTTTTTCAATGAACTTCTTTCTATTTCTCCCTTTTGTTGAGATTTCACCAAAACGGACTAAAATATAATCATACTTCATATTGTTATCTCATTCCTTTTAATTTTTTCACACTTTGTGCAATAGTTGTGATGATGTGCGGCGCAAGATCAGGACCTTGTCCATACGTCAAACTGATTCTCATGCTGCTTTTAGTGACTTTTTCTGATTTCCCCATCGCTAGCAGTACACGGCTTGGTTCTTTTTTCTTAGCTGAACAGGCAGATGTCGTAGAAACGTAAATGCCTTCTTTTTCAAGCATATGGAGAAGAACTTCAATTTGAATACCTGGCACTGAAAAATTCACAATGTGCGGCGCACTATGCATCAGTGGTGTGTTGATAACGACACCTTCTATTTCTCTAAGCTGCTTTTGCAGCTCCGTTTTTAACGCCAGCATCTGATCATGATGCTTTTCAAGAAGTTCAAATGATTGTTTCATGGCTTTTACTAAGCTGACAGCACCAGCAGGGTTTTCTGTACCTGAACGCAGACCAAATTCCTGCTCTCCTCCTGTGATGAATGGTGCAAGCACTACATTTTTCTTTAAAAAGAGAGCACCTGTCCCCTTCAAGCCATGAATCTTGTGACCTGACATTGTCAAGAGATCCACGTCGATCTGCTTATTGAAGGCTACCTTGCCGATCCCCTGAACCCCGTCGACATGAAAGAGTGCATCTTTTGCATATTCACGAATGATGCCGGCAGCTTCTTCTATCGGCTGGACAGCACCTGTCTCGTTGTTTACGTGCATCATACTGACAAGCACTGTATCAGGTCGAAGGGCTTCTTTTAATTGAGTCATATCTACATGGCCATGCTCACTCACTTGAATATAAGTGATGTCAAAACCAAATAAGTCTTTCAGCTGTTCAAACGATTCAAAGACAGAAGGGTGCTCAATCGCTGTTGTGACAATGTGTTTGCCTCGGTTCATTTTAGCAAGAGCAGCCCCTTTAATGGCAATGTTATTCGCTTCTGTTGCGCCAGATGTAAAAATAATCTCATATTGTTTAAAGCCTGTATAGTGAAGCATTTGTTTGCGCGTTTCACTTAGCAGACGGCTCGCATCAATTCCGAGCTGGTGAAGCGAAGACGGATTTCCAAAAAAACGCTCACTCACTTGCTCATATACTTGTAAAACCTCTGGGTAAGGCTTTGTTGTTGCACTATTATCAAGATAAATCATATCGGAACTCCTTAAAAAAGCTAATAAAATACTTGCATTTATATGTTACCATATTGATGTCAAACAGAGAATTTTCTGAAAATGGCTGTTGACAACTTTCCATTTTCACTATATCATCCATAGTGCAATTGTCACATAAAAATGTTAATTGTCAGAATATTTATATTTAGCACAATACACTGTTGAGGAGGGACTATTTTGAAAAATAGTTTAAGTATAAAAGAGACGTTGGCCATTGGTCTAATGCTTTTTGCATTATTCTTTGGCGCAGGAAATATGATTTTTCCACCTGTCCTTGGACAATATGCGGGTGAGAATGTATGGCTCGCCATCGGTGGCTTTTTACTAACAGGAGTAGGTCTTCCGCTTCTAGGGGTGATTGCAGTTGCCCTTACAGGTACCGGTGCAAAAGGGCTTGCGGATAAAGCTCACCCTAAATTTGGAACAATTTTCACCATCATTCTGTATTTATCCATTGGACCATTTTTTGCTATCCCACGAACAGGTACGGTTTCTTACGAGATTGGATTAGCTCCATTTTTGTCAGAAGCACAATCTTCTTCATGGGTACCGCTATTCTTATTCACCCTTGTGTTTTTCACGATTTCGTATCTGCTCGCTTTAAATCCTTCAAAGCTGGTTGATCGAATTGGAAAAGTATTAACACCTATTTTATTAACAGTGATTGCAATGATTGTTGTTAAAGCAATTGCTACGCCGATGGGAATCATCGGTAAGCCTGATGCGACATATGAAGCAAACCCACTCTTCACTGGGTTTTTAGAGGGCTATAAAACAATGGACGCACTCGCTTCTATCGTATTTGGAATCGTTGTTGTGACAGCTGTTAAAGAAAGAGGCATCACGGAGCGTAAACCTCTTGCGGCTGCATGTATAAAAGCTGGCCTTATCGCGGCTGCTGGACTAGCACTCGTGTATATCTCTCTTGCTTATGTCGGTGCTTCAAGTCCCGATGCAACCGGAATGGTTGGAGCAAATGAAGGTGGTAAACTGCTTTCACTATCTGCTAACTTTTTATTCGGTTCTATTGGTAACATTGTACTTGGCACAGCGATTTTATTCGCTTGTCTAACCACAAGTGTCGGACTTATCTCATCTTGTGGCGAATATTTTTCAAAGCTTTTCCCAGCACTTTCTTATCGTACAGTTGTTCTCATTATTTCTTTATTTAGTGCATTGGTTGCAAACCTTGGACTGGCACAAATTATTTCGCTATCAGTCCCGGTACTAGTGACGATATATCCATTGGCAATTGTGATTATTTTATTGTCGTTCCTTGATCGCTGGATTAACGGTAGACGCATGATTTATGTCGTATCCCTCATCTTTACTGGATTTTTTGCTATTATCGACGGCTTATTGGCTGCCGGAATCAATCTCGGTGGGTTACCTGACATCTTGGGGTCATTCATTCCTTTTTACAATTTAGGCGTTGGTTGGGTCATACCAGCTATGATCGGCGCAGGTGTTGGTTTACTTATTTCCATGTTCACTAGCCCACCTAAACAGCTCGCATCGTAGTGAGCCTAAGCATCCTCTTCCAACGATGAAGGGGATGCTTTTTTATTGTTCTTCATATACTAAAATAGAAAAATTTATGACTTTTGTATGAAAACACATGTTGACATCAATCGTACATCCTTTATAATTAGTGAATGTTCATGATGATCGGTTCTAGCAACTAATTGACAGAATATTTCAACATAATAATGGAGGCTTTATTCAATGAAGGCAACTTTGTCGACAAAAGATACGGTAATTATAGGTTTTATGTTATTTGCTCTATTCTTCGGCGCTGGTAATATGATTTATCCACCAGAGCTTGGTCAATATGCTGGGCAAAATGTGTGGAAAGCAATGGGCGGATTTTTATTAACAGGTGTCGGTTTACCCCTTCTTGGGATTATTGCGATTGCTTTAACAGGTCGAGATGCAAAAGGACTTGCAGATAAAGCACATCCAACTTTTGGTACAGTGTTTACTGTCATTTTATATTTATCCATCGGACCACTTTTCGCCATTCCTCGTACAGGAACGGTCTCATATGAAATTGGTGCATTACCCTTTCTAACAGGTGTACCAGCTTGGTTGTCACTACTTCTATTTACACTTGTCTTTTTTGGTATTACGTATTATCTTGCTTTAAATCCAACGAAGATTGTGGATCGTGTAGGGAAAGTGTTAACACCGATTAAACTTACGATTATTTTTGTCATCATTGTCAAAGCGATATTGACGCCAATGGGTGCGGTTGGAACGCCTGATGCATCCTATAGCAATGGTTCCTTTTTTAAAGGGTTTCTAGAAGGCTATAAAACAATGGATGCCCTTGCTTCGATTGTTTTTGGAATTGTCGTAATCAACGTGATTAAAGGACGCGGTATCACAAGTAAAAAGGCTCTAGCTTCTGCTTGTATCAAAGCAGGGCTGATTGCAGCGTGCGGATTAACATTTGTTTATCTATCACTTGCTTATTTAGGCGCTTCTAGTACACAGGCGATTGGATTCGTTGGAGATGGAAGCAAAATCTTGGCCCAGTCTTCTCAATTCCTTTTCGGCAGCCTAGGAAATATTGTGTTAGGTGCTGCCATTACAGTAGCGTGTTTAACAACGAGTATTGGTCTTGTCACATCGTGCGGGGAATATTTTTCAAATTTATTACCTAAACTTTCTTATAAAATGGTCGTCACACTCGTGACATTATTTAGTTTCATCATTTCAAACTTTGGACTTGCTCACATTGTCGCTTTCTCTGTGCCTGTTTTAACAGCGATTTACCCGCTAGCGATTATGATTATTGTTCTATCACTTGCAGATAAATGGCTTGGACATAGAAAACCTGTTTATGTACTCTCTTTAATTTTAACGGGCTGTGTGAGCTTATTTGACGGCATAGCAGCCGCGAAGCTTCCAATTGGTCCGGTGAAAGACATCTTTCACACGTTACTACCTTTATATGATCTTGGGATTGGCTGGATTGTGCCAGCTTTAATCGGAGTAATTGTTGGATTTGTGATTTCTCTTTTCACTTCTTCTTCTTCAGACGAGTGCCAGAAACAAGCATCATAGTTTAAAAAAAGCTGAAGTCCTGTAACTGGACTTCAGCTTTTTTATTGGTGCTGATATTCTTTTTCTTGCTGGGCCAAAAGCTTCTGGACGGCTCCAGGTGATGCCTTTTCGACAGCCGCTGTTGCCACATCAAATGAACCGGTATAATCATAGGCATAAAATCTTCGTTCTGCCTCTTTTAACTGTTTTGATAAGATATGGTTTTGACTTCTGAAACGATTGCCATATTGAATAATCCGTTCAATTTGATCCACTTTACTGAGCATCTCTTGTGTCTCATGAGCGACACTTCTCACTGTTTCAGAGGCTTCTTTTAATTGTTGATTTACTGCTGGCATATTCAGAGGCGAATTCTCCAGTTGTTCGTGAACTTGCTGAATCATCTCCTGCGCTTTTCCAGCACAGTTCGTGATGTCAGCAGGTATCCCTGGAATATTGCTTTTTTGCAGTTGGCGAACTGTATTTGCCAGCATTGTTTTGAGTTCAGCCAATGTTTCTCTCGCCTGTAATTCTTCTTTTCGTAATGACTGAAGATGATCTTTAAACGTTTCATGCAATGCTTTTGCCTCATTGATAAAGGTCTCCAACTGATTGATTTCGTCCATTAATATCGAATATGCCACATGCTCACGATCAAGCTTCTCACATATTTGCTTCATAAGCTTTTCAATTTCTTCTAAGCGTTTCTCGAATGCCTTCTGTTGATCAAGCTCTCCTGCTGTCAGCTTGTAGCTTTCTTTCACAAGAGCCGTTTCTGCCTTTGTTTGTGTGTGATCTTGTTCAAGCTTTTCGAATGCTTCCGTAAGCTCAGGCATTTTGCTTTTGATTTCCTGACCTGCTTCTACTTCTGCTTCTAGCTGATCATACAGCGTCTGAATCGCATCATCGATCATTTGCAGAATGCTTGGTGCCTCATCTAAATTGAGTTCATCAATGAGCAGTTTTTCCGCACGGATTAGCTGTTTGTTTAAGTTCTCCAGCTCTTTTGTGATCTGGATATGCTCTAGCTTGTAGCCTTTGTCTGTCATTTCTTGATAATCGTCTTTCAGCTTAGTCAGCTGACCTGGTACGGTTTGTTTGCAGTCGGCAATGAGTTTCGGTATATCCTTGATATACAATTGAAGCTGATCAAGTCTTCGGTCTTGCTCAAGCAGAATTTTTCTTGCTTTCATGTAGTTTCCGTTTTCTGTCTCTTCTTCATACTGCTTGATTCCTTCCCAGGCCTCATCTAAGTCCTGCTCCATTTTGTCATAAAGGGTTCCATATAAATGGCTGTACGCAAGCAGATTTTTTCGAACCGTTTGGTATTGCTCTTTGACCTTTTCAATGTCCTTGCGGTTTTGCTCCTCACTTGTGACAAGGTCTTCAATCTCTTTTAAAATGTCTGCAATGTTTGAATCAGCAGCAGTCAGCAAATCCCCAGTATGCGCAAGAACTTGCTTGGCTTTGGAGAATCGATATTTATCAGAATACTCTTCTGCATCATATAATAGCTCCTCTACCTTTGGAAGATGGGCTGTAACGATATCGTCCCACTCTGCACGCCATCTTTCAAAAAATTGCTCTGTTTCTCCGGTCATTTTTAGATGTTTGATTTTTGAAATTTCTTCTACAATTGATCTGTTCAAAATTTCAATTTTCCATGCTTCCAATCGGTCAATTTCTTTATATATATTTTTTCGCAGGAAATAACCGACTGAAAACAAAGCAAGCAAAATGACAATTAAACCGATGATTAACTCCATAATGAGCCCCCTTGTTGTGATCTAAGTGCTGTCAGGGTTTAAGTGTCCCAAGTAGACCTGAGAACCCTTTTCGTGTCCGCTTTGCATTTGTTTTTTATAAGCAGTATCGTATGTTTTCCATTACCATCCATTCACGGTTTTATGTATGTTTTTTCAAAAAAGTGATTCAGTGCTTTCTATGATTCGATCACACATATTGATGTTACCTGCTTTTATGTATGCGGAAGTTGTCGTTTTCATTGTTATTATGATACCATGTAACCAGCATTTTGGTCATGATTTTTCATTATTTTCACTGATAAACATCACGTTTTTCAAAATATCAACAAGAGGTGACGACATGGTGAAACAAGATGCACATCTACATACACCGTTTTGCCCGCACGGCTCGCTTGATCCTTTTCATGCTTATATTGAAAAAGCCATAAAAAAGGGATTTGATTCCATCACCTTTACCGAGCATGCACCGCTGCCTCCTTCGTTTCGAGATCCAACGCCTCAAAAGGATAGTGCTATGAAGCTCCAAGCCCTTGAAGCGTATTTGACGGCTCTGGATCAGCTGAAGCAAGAATACAAAGGACAATTAATAGTAAAAACTGGGCTTGAGGTTGACTATATCAAAGCGTTTGAAGAGGAAACAAGTGCCTTTTTAGACTGCTACGGGCCAGAATTAGATGACGGCATTTTATCTGTTCATTTTCTTCCTGCTGGCGATGATTATATTTGCCTTGATTTTGACGAGCATGCCTTCCAGCAGTTGATAAGCATTTATGGTAGCATCGAACAGGTTTATCAAAGCTACTATGACCAAATTCATTCTTCTATTCTATCATCTTTAGGTAACTATAAGCCAAAGAGAATCGGTCATATCACCCTTGTCCAGAAATTCAAGCAGCTTTTCCCATATGTGATGTCCCCTGAACTTCGACAAAGGGTCACCCTTTGTCTTGAAGAAATGGAAAGAAAAGGCATGTCCTTAGATTTTAATACATCTGGTCTTCGTAAAACATATGCCAGAAGTATCTATTTAGATCACTGGATGACTAACCTTGCAAAACAGAAAAAAATTCCGCTTATTTTCGGGTCTGATGCCCATCAAGCGGAAGATCTCGGGTATGCCTATGATCAGTTTGAAGACATGATGAGTTTCAGGTGAGTATCCAGTTTCATCTCTTTTGGTTCTAGTAAATGATCAAGCGAGCGGCTCAGTTCCTTAAAGTACGTCTGAAAGAAGTAAGGCTCGCTTGGGTTCAAATAAAGCACCTCTGTTAAATATTGTGGCTGCAAATATGGCATCATCAGAAGTGATTTTAGCTGAATCATAAATGATGAGAGTGAGAGCCGCTTACATATAACGTGGGTGCTTTTTCCTTTTTCGATCATGAGCTGAAACAAATACTTTTCTTTCGTTAAATACGTTGACATGATTTCTCTGATCAACGTTGAATCAATGGTCACCTCTCGATAAACGAAACGGGTTAATTGACGGTGTTCATGCTGATAAGATAAAATATTAAAAACCACATGAAGTAAACACTCTTTTGCGTGACGGGTTTCCATGTGATGAATGTGCGATTCAATCATATGAATATAGCCTTCATAAAAATCGGATACGAGCTGCTCTAGCAACCCTCCCTTTCCTTGAAAGTAATAAGATATATGGGCAACGTTGACGTTTGCTTTCTTCGCAATCTCACGGACAGAGGTTCCAGAAAACCCTTTTTGGTTAAAAAGTCTGATGGCAGCTTCAATAATACGGTCTTTTGTTTGCACGGTTGTTGATGTTTTCATCCGCTCACCCCTCTTCATGTGTACATACTTCAAGATGAAGGTGGAAGTTCCTTTTTCAATCGCTCGACAAATCCCACATGCGAGACGTACATTATGTATTTTTTAGATAGAAAGTAGGAGATTTTCATGTTTCATGTCGAAAAACAGTCTGGCGATCCATCGAAAGACTATCAATTACTCATCAAGCAAGTAGAAGCGATGACGGACGGTGAACCAGATCTGATTGCCAACCTAGCAAATGCTGCGGCATTATTGTATCACTCACTTCCTGAAGTCAATTGGGCAGGATTTTATTTGGCAAAAGGCGGAGAGCTTGTGCTTGGTCCATTTAACGGACTGCCTGCATGTGTACGTATCCCTTCTGGAAAAGGCGTTTGCGGTACAGCATTTGCCACAGGTGATGTGCAGCGTATCGCAGATGTCCATGCATTCCCTGGGCATATTGCATGTGATGCAGCATCGGAATCTGAAATTGTGATTCCGGTTAAGGTCAATGGACAAATCATTGGGGTTCTCGACATTGACAGCCCAGTGAAAGATCGTTTCAGTGAAGTAGATGAGACCTACTTAGTTCAATTTACAGAGGTGCTGCAACACGCTTTATCAGCCTCTACTGATGCGTAATCATTTAGAAAAGCAGGCATATTGTCTGCTTTTTTCTTCGTCTAATGGGGAAAGTCGCCACGTTTGACTTTTTCCCTTTAAATAGGTTGACTTCTCCCATTGAGCATCATATAATAGACTTTGTGTGAAATATGGCAGCCTTTTTGTTCGGCTTTTTTGTATCATTTTGTTCCTTCTTTTTGGAGGTGCATCTTGTAACTCCCTGCTGCTGGAGCGAGGATGCATGAAAACATAATGACGAAAAAGAGGAAGAACAGACGGTTTTTATTTTTCACAAATAAAAACAATAAGGAGGAGTCACATTATGGCTCGCTATACAGGTCCAAGTTGGAAGATTTCCCGCCGTTTAGGCATTTCATTAAGCGGAACAGGTAAGGAACTTGAAAAACGTCCTTACGCTCCAGGCCCACATGGTCCAGGACAACGCAAAAAACTATCTGAATACGGTTTACAATTACAAGAGAAGCAAAAGCTTCGTCACATGTACGGTGTCAACGAACGTCAATTCCGTACATTATTTAACAGAGCTGCTAAACTTCCTGGTAAACAAGGTGAAAACTTCATGATCCTTCTTGAAACTCGCCTTGACAACCTTGTATACCGTCTTGGCCTTGCACGTACCCGCCGCCAAGCTCGTCAGCTAGTCAACCATGGTCACATCCTTGTTGATGGAAGCCGTGTAGACATTCCATCTTTCTCTGTGAAACCAGGTCAAACAATTTCTCTTCGTGAAAAATCTCAAAACCTTGCAGTGGTGAAAGAATCAGTTGAAGTAAACAATTTCGTTCCTGAATACCTTTCTTTCGACGCTGAAAAGCTTGAAGGAACTTTCACTCGTCTTCCAGAGCGTTCTGAATTAGCGCCTGAAATCAGCGAACAACTAATCGTTGAGTTCTACTCTCGTTAATTTTATTACTCTCTCAAAGAGAGAGATCAAATAAACCCTAGAGATCTTGATTCTTCAAGGATTACTGGGGTTTTTTGTTTGGGTTTCTCCGAAAAAGATACTCTTTACGAACACCTTCCGTTGATTTTCAAACAAGCAAGAAGAACTTCGGTCAGACTTTACTCTCTCTCCTTTTTTCCTTATAATGACATGTGTTCAAGATTTTAAAGCTTAAAACAATGATGCAAGGAAACTATAGGGGGGAAACAATTTGTCTATCTTCTCATTCATGTTAGTGCTTCTGTTTATTTCAATTGTCATTTACACGATTTTAAGAAAGACAGATGTTGTAGATGAACCGCCTGGTGCAATTGCTGGAATTTTCCTCATTTTCCTCATCTTTTTTTCACTTAGTTTCGTAATCATCATTCCAAGTGCCGTACTTTCTGTCGTTTCATTAGGAGTGAACTTTCTTTTTGGGGAATATATCACCTATGATTCACTTCTTTCATTACTGACGTTCTCTCTATTGGTCAGTGGCTTTGTTCTTTTTTGGTCGATCTTTTTAGTATTCATCGGGAAAGGAATATCCTCTTTACTAAGATTCCCTAAATGGCTCACGTTTGTTTTAGAATTTATCCTCTCATGGATTGTTGTGCACCTTTCAATCAAGCTTGTGCTCAATATGAAAATAGTAAACGTCTCTATTTGGGACAACGGTACATTGATTTTATCTTTCTTTGTCAGCTTTTTATTTATTGGGATTGATTATGTTTTCACAGCTTTTGAGCAAAGACATCAGAACACTCAAGAGCATACTTAACCTATCCACGAGCACATGACGAAAAGCTCCTAGATGTCATTCAAGGAGCTTTCAATCGTTCTTTCATGGTTTGCCCATTTTGTCATTAGCTGCTCTGTTGTCATGACAGCAGCAAATTCACCATGCAGTGTTGCAAATGAGAGTCGATGTATCGTTTCGAAATCATAAAGCTTTTGCGTCATTTGAAACTCCTTATTAAGATTATCTTAATTCATCATCCAAAGGAACAATTACTTCATCTAACAATGTTCTCCACGCTCGTTTCATTTCAGGTCCGTATTTTAATGGTTTAGCTTCTGGATGAATTGCTTTGTATTGATCAAACTGTTTACTATCAATGATGTTCCCAATATTCGGAATAGGATCAGTTCCTATCATATATTGAATAGATGATAAATGAAGTTCATTCTCATCCACAAACCATGTTTTAGCAAACTCTTTTATATGGAGATTTTTCGTTTTTGTAAAGAATGTTCGTTTGACTACTAATATGTCTTCATCTGGATTCACCTGTTTATTATCCATTTCATTGAGGATCGCACGATATACCTCTTTGACCACTTCAGCTTTTTTCAATTTTTGAAGTGCTTTTTCGATTTCTTGACGGATATCCTGATTATTGGCAGAGTAATTTCCTAATAGTTGATCAATAAAGGCAGAGTCTATGTCGTATAACTTAACAGAATTTTCACCATAAAATTCAATATCCGAGAAGTTTGGTGTTTCCTCTTCTTTCGTTCCTTCTTCTAAGAGTGAGCCTTTGATTGTATTGTATATCCCGATGTTTTCTTCAATCGTCATCACCTGTTCTTGCAGGGCTTTCGATGCTTCCATATCGTCGTTGTAATTGTCATACGTCACGAGAGCTTCATAAGCATTATTCAGCTCTTGAAATGCTTTGACAAATTCAACGCGTTCCTCTACTGGAGAATGCTCGTCCAATTCAGAAGGATCGATATCCAGTGACTTTAAGGTTTTATGTGCCTTTTTAAATCGTTTCAACGATTCTCCATATGTTGGGTACACAAGATTCGTTTCTTCCTGTTCGTTAGAATATGTCTTAGTCGCTTCCTCTACATTCCATTCCATCGTCCAAGGTTTTCTAAACGTCATGATGAGTCCTTTTGTTTTACCAGGATATGTACGATTTGTTCGCGAGAATGCTTGAATTAAACCCGCATAATCTAGATGCCGATCCACAAAAAGAGTTTGTATGGTAGGCGCATCAAATCCAGTTAATAGACGATTAACCACAATCACTAAATCTATATGCTTTCCAAATTGTTTGAACTCCGCTTTTTTTCGGGCTAATCTGTTGTTAATGTCCCCATTATACCGCTCAATATCTTGAATCGACCAAGCGGTATCATAGGATTGATTATAGTCTTTGATGATGTTTAACATATCTTCTTGATCTATTTTTGAAGTTTCTTCATTATCATTTAATGAGTAGGTGATGGCGATTCTAGGAAAATCCTCATCCTCGATCGTTCGCCCTTTACGAATCGGATGACCTTTAAACTCTTTTACCATCCAATCAAGATCTTTCGTCATTCTTTTTATCGCATCATAATATCGTTTGGCCATCGCAATAGAGTTTGTTGTCAAAATAGCGGACTTTTGCGGTCGGCCGTTTTTGAAATCAAACTTTGTATAAGCATTATCCGGTCGAAACATCTTATAGATGACCTTTTGAATATGCTCATCACTTTCATAGATAGTGGATGGCAAATGGGATTCCTTCTCCATCCCATCCATTTGATCAATATACGTATTTAATTCATCATCACTGAGATGAGCGTATTTGTCACTTTGACGAAGCTGAGAAAAGATATGATTGCTAAGAGAGTTTGGTTCAATCGTATCTTCATGTTCTACTTGGAATCCTAGAACTGCACCATCGTCTAAAGCATTTTTAATCGTATATGTATGAAGCTCTTCACCATATTGATCACGAGTCGTACGTGCTAGCTGCCCTTTTGGTTGTTTTTTATTAACATCGAAAATGGGTGTACCAGTAAAGCCAAACCAAGTAGAATTAGGGAACGTTTTCTTCACGGATTCCATCCCCTCTGCACTTAATGCTCGGTGACATTCGTCAACGACAAAGACAATATGTTGTCCGATCAGTTTTTGAAATCGGTTCTTTCCCTCCTGCGCTTCTTGTTTTTTTGCATAATTGATAGCATTCTCTAGCTTCTGACGAGTCGTAATAATAATGGTATTTGAATTGGCATCCGCTAATAATGTCTCACTCAGTTCTTTTGCACTGCCAGTTCCAACGATTAAACTATTAGACTTTGCCTTACCTGAAGAGTTACCTGTATTAAATTCAGACGCAAACCTTGTGAATTCTGTCGTTGTTTGATTATCTAAATCTTTTCGATCAATGAGCATAATCGTTCGGTCAACGCCAGGTTTCCTTGCTAATAATTTGGTCGCAACAAAACTCGTTAGTGTCTTTCCTGACCCTGTTGCATGCCATACATATCCAGATTGATGCTTCATCGCCGCCGTAAATAATGCTTCAATTGCGTGTATTTGATATGGATGTAAAACCATTAACGCTTTTTGATCATTTTCTTCGCTCACAACGGTATATTGAGCGATTAGACGATGTGCATTTGGAATTCTGAGTACTTGTTTCACAAATTCATAGAGGTTGTTGACTTTTCGGTTATCTTTTGTCCGCCAACTAAAGACAAACTTCTTATGCATCTCTTTTGGCAGAGCATTGGCAAAATAACGAGTCGTTTGTTCATTTGAAATAACAAATAACTGAAGAGTAGAAAAAATATTATTACGAAATAGCCCTTCCTCTGTATACTTCTTCACTTGATTGTATGCTTGAAACACACCATCTTTTGCCGTAACCTTTTTTAATTCAATTTGCACAATGGGTAACCCATTGATTAATAACGTCACATCAAAACGACGGTCGCGTTCGTCAATGCTCTCTCTTTTTTTCGCTATTTGATGAACTACTTCATATGTAGAAATGCCTCCACCGATATCATGATTTGAATAAAGAACGAGAGACATCGAACCTAGCGTTACATCATCTCGTTCAATCATAATGCGAGCAATCCCATTTTCACCTTTTAGCCACTTTGCTGCATCAAAAGGTGTTTGCGTTTTTTTTAAAATTTCCGTTTTAATTTTATCAAATTCCTTATCAGAAATCGGATGTTCCCCAATTTCTGATAAGTTGTTTTGTGTGATGATTTTTCGCAAGTTCTGCCATAAATCCGCTTCTGATTTTAAATCAGGCCGATAGTTCCATTGGTTACTCTCTTCACCAAGTACGTCAATTAACTGACGTTCTATTTCTGATTCATCTCTATGACCATTCTTGACCATCATATTTCTCCCCTTTTTGCTAGACAAACATCTTTTGTAAAAAGGCTTTTTTTGTTTGTTTTAGAATATCTAGTTCTTTTTGATGTAAAGCGATTGTTTTGTCTAGTAGTTTGAAGAAGTTGCCGATTTGGGTTTGTTCATCTAATGATTTAGGCACTACTATTTTAAATTTTGAAAGAGACTTTTGACTAACACCCTTAGCTGTTCCCCCACTGGACATTGAATATAGTTTATTAATAACAATGGGCGACCGAAGCAATGTACTAAGAAAATCATCCGTGATCTTAGCACCGTCTACATCAAAAGCTATTGTTCTTTGACTAAGAATATACCCTTTATTATCAGGTACTTGAGCCACATTTCCCATGGGTGCTTCCGTAGTGAATAATACTTGCCCTTGTTTTAACTCCTTATCCCCCATCCACTTTTTATAAAGTTCCTCATCACCGTAATAGGCATCTACATTTAAATCTATATATCCATTTTTCACATTCAAAGCTGATAAAGCTAAATAGCCACTTTTGCTCCAATCAAGCCCAAGTTTTTTTGGCGTTCTTCCTCTGAAATCAATTATACTATTAATGTTATCAAAAAATTTTCTTTCTTCCCATTCCCCACTAAATCCAGAAAAACGAATTTCCGGTACGGACTCTCCTTCTTTTGGAAACATTTTTTGTAAGAATCCTTGTTTCGTTTGTTTTAAGATGTCTAGTTCTTGTTGTTGAATAGCAATTGTTTCGTCTAACTTCTTAAAAAAGTATCCTATTTTCATTTGTTCTTCTAAAGATGTAAATAGGAATGGGATTTTGGAGATTTCGTTTTTATTAATCTTTTTAGGAAAAGCAATATGCAGTGTCTTTCTCCATAGTTCTTTTTGCATTGTTGGAGCATGAATATTGGCTTGTAAAAAATATGGATTTAATAATTGGGATTTAAATAAAGCAAGACTAACATAATAAGCGATAGGAATATCTTCATCTACGACATTCGCTGTTCCTATATCACCTATTCTAGTCATTAACACATCATTTTTTTCAGGTCTAATTTTAAACTCTTTGTTAAATGCTTCTTCACTTATATACTTTGAGGACTTAAGGTTTTTTATATTTTCAACACTTAAGAACATAACGCCTTCATTTTTATATTTTGGAGTTTGATGTGTACCATCATATACATTTGCAACTTCTTCTAACTTCCGTTCTTCCCACTCCCCACTAAATCCCTTAAACCTCACTTCTGGCACTCTTTTACTTCCCACGCTTAAACACCTCTAACGCACCTTTCATCCATTCTGCGTCTTTTTCATCAAAATTCATGGAAAAAATCATGTCATATAAATTAGACTCTAGCTCTTCTTTTTCTTTTCGAATCTCTTGAATTTTTGCTCCGATGGCGGCCATATCGACAGGCTCTTCTTCTTCAAATGTATCGACATATCTTGGGATATTTAAGTTGAAGTCATTTTCTTTGATTTCCTCAAAACTTGCGACATGTGCATACTTTTCTACATCTTCTCGTTTTTGATATGTCTCTACGATTTTATCAATGTTTTCTGTAGACAATTTATTTTGATTTTTTCCTTTGGTAAATTCTTTACTGGCATCAATAAATAGTACATCACGCGTTGTACGGTTTTTCTTTAAAATGATGACAGTGGTTGGAATGCTTGTACCAAAGAATAAGTTTGCTGGTAAACCGATCACCGTATCAATGTGTCCATCTTCTAGTAATTTTTTACGTATGACACCTTCTGCTGCGCCTCTGAAAAGAACACCATGTGGCAGGACAATCGCCATGGTTCCAGAATCTTTTAAGTGATATAAGCCGTGCAATAGAAAAGCAAAGTCCGCTTTTGATTTCGGTGCTAATTTCCCATAGCGATTGAAACGTGAATCATCTAAAAATGTATCATCTGCTGACCATTTGGCTGAATATGGCGGATTCATTAGAACTGAATCAAATGTATATGGCTCATCGGTCGGCCAGTCTTTATTTAATGTATCCCCGTTACGCAGGCGCATGTCTTCGTAATCAACACCGTGCAAGATCAAGTTCATTTTTGCTAAGTTATAAGTCGTTGTATTCAGTTCTTGCCCGTGATATTTCACACTTTCTGGATATTTAATATAATTACGAACATTTAACATTAAAGAACCAGAACCCATTGTAGGGTCATACACGCTGAATAATTTTTTCTCTTCTTGTCCCATTGCCACAATACGAGCCATCATGATAGACACCTCATGTGGTGTATAGAATTCTCCCGCTTTTTTCCCTGCTTCTGAGGCAAATTGACTGATTAAATATTCATAGGCATCTCCAATGACATCTCCATTATGGCCAATGACATCCACATCATTTAACTTTTTCAATACTTCTGTTATCGTGATATTTCGCTGCTGATCATCTGATCCTAGTTTTTTCGATTTCAAATCCACATCATCAAACAAGCCACTAAATTGAAGATATTTCGTCGATAAATCAATAAATGCTTTATTTAAATCATTTAATTGAAAGGTATTCTGTTTTGCCTGACTCGCTAACTCACTAAATAAATACGCTGGCTCGATATCATATCCTATCGTATCGACTAATGTTTCGATTAAGTCTTTTTGAATATCCTCATCTGATAATAACTCTTTGTATAATTGCGCTTGTTTATCCTGTGTATCGTATACTTCCGGCGATTCATATGCAACTTCGATGACTTTTTCTAATAATTGGTCAGATAAATACTTATAGAAAATCAAACCTAATAAATAGTTTTTATACTCTGAAGCGTCCATTTTGCTTCTAAGATCATCTGCGGCACTAAATAATTTTGTATGTAATACAGCCATCGTTATTTCCTCGCTTTTCTTTATTGATCATGTTGTTTTAATCCTTCCGTATGAATTACTTTTTATCATACGAATTCATCGTATCATAGTCTTATTTCATCGACAATCATTTCAAGTATTCACAGGAATTACTATTAATTTATAGAACATACTCAATAGATACTGGCATGTTTCTTCATTAAAAATCTATCTAGACTCTATTTCAAAAAAAATATGATAAAAGTGAACAAGGTACTGTTTGTTTCGTATGAGCCGATGCCAAAAGACTAGAGATTCGTTCTGCTAAAAGTCTGTTAGACTCTGTGACCTTATTTGTCATAAAAAAATGCAGCCGGTTCTCTCAGCCCGGCTACACATTGAGTCTTACTTGTAAGTGACAAGGAAGTATTTCTTTTTCCCTCTTCTTAAGACGGTAAATTGGTTTTCAATTCGGTCTTCGTCTGAAAGAACATAGTCTTTATCGGTTTGTCTCTCTCCGTTGATGTAAACTGCACCATTTGTAATATCCTCACGCGCTTGACGTTTTGAAGGAGACAGCTTTGATTCAACAAGTACATCGACAAGTGTCAGCTCTTCTGTGCTGCTTTTTTCCATCGAAGGGACATCCTTAAAGCCTACTTTTACTTCTTCAGGTGAAAGAGATTTGATCTCGCCTTTAAATAGCGCATTTGAGATGTTCACAGCCTGTTCTAGTGATTCACGGCCATGTACAAGCGTTGTAACTTCTTCTGCTAAACGGCGCTGCGCTTCACGCTTTTCAGGGGCTGTTTGCACTTTTTCTTCATACGATGTGATCTCTTCTTTTGATAAGAACGTAAAGTATTTTAAGTATTTCACGACGTCACGGTCATCTGTGTTGATCCAGAATTGGTAGAATTCATATGGTGACGTTTTTTCTTTATCTAACCAGATCGCGCCTCCTTCTGTTTTCCCAAACTTCGTGCCATCTGCTTTTGTGACAAGCGGCATCGTGAGACCAAATGCTTTTTCACCTTCTGCCTCAGACTTACGGATCAACTCAAGTCCAGAGGTGATATTTCCCCACTGGTCACTTCCACCGATTTGAAGCTTACAATTTTCATTTCTGTAAAGGTTTAAGAAGTCTAAAGATTGTAGGATCACGTAGCTGAACTCTGTGTACGAAATCCCTGTCTCCATACGAGAGCTGACGATATCTTTTGCCAGCATGAAGTTCACTCCGAAGTTCTTTCCAATATCACGAAGGAACGTGATGACATTCATTTGGCTGATCCAGTCATAGTTATTGACGATAACTGCTGGGTTTTCACCTGCTTCAAAATCAAGAAATTGAGACAACTGGCCTTTGATTTTCTCTGACCACTGTTCCACGATTTCTGCTGGGTTTAGAGAGCGTTCTGCTTTTTTGAAGCTTGGATCGCCGATCAGTCCAGTTGCGCCCCCAACAAGTGCAATCGGGTGATGGCCTGCTTCTTGGAATCTGCGCAATGTTAAAATTGGCAAGAGATGACCAATGTGCAAGCTGTCAGCTGTTGGATCGAAGCCGGAATATAGCTTGATTTTTTCTTCTGTTAGTAATTTTGTCAAACCTTCTTCATCTGTTTGCTGCTGAATTAAACCTCTGTACGATAAATCTTCCATCAATTCGCTCATATCCAAATCTCCTTTTTTTACGATTCAACATAAAAAACGCCCCTTCGTATGAACGAAGGGACGATATATATCGCGGTACCACCCTGCTTAAAAGACAACACATCACGTCTTTTCACTTACACTGATAACGGACAGATCCGTTCTTTCACTAATGAGGCAGCATTTATGCTCCTTTTCGTAAAAGCGGTTCGTGAGGGTAATTCGAATATCTCTTTGTACTGACTCGCACCAGCCGTCAGCTCTCTTAAACAGGGAAAGATGATTCTACTGAATCTCAGTCAAAACCTTTTCATATTCAACTAAGGTCATTTTTAACATACTTTTGATTTCAAGTCAACTGACGGAGAAATTAATCTTCCATTGTCGAAAGGTCGCCAGCAGGTAAATTCAGCTCCCACGCTTTTAGCACACGTCTCATAATTTTTCCGCTTCGCGTTTTTGGTAGTTTTTCTTTAAACTCGATTTCTCTCGGTGCTGCATGTGCAGCGAGTCCTTTTTTCACAAATGTACGAATCTCTTCTTTCAGCTCATCTGTTGGCTCATATCCGCTCCTGAGAGCAATGAATGCTTTGATAATTTCACCGCGGACTGGATCTGGCTTTCCAATGACACCAGCCTCTGCAATGGCCGGATGTTCAACCAGCTTACTTTCAACCTCAAATGGACCGACTCGCTCTCCTGATGTCATGATGACATCATCGACACGTCCCTGGAACCAAAAGTATCCGTCTTCGTCCATATAAGCTGAATCTCCTGAAACATACCAATCTCCCGGCATAAAGTAAGATTCATATTTTTCAGGATTGTTCCAGATCGTATGCATCATGGATGGCCAGCCTTTTTTAATTGCAAGATTCCCCATTCGGTATGGCGGAAGTTCATTCCCGGCATTATCCACAATCGCTGCTTCTACGCCTGGAATTGGTTTCCCCATTGAACCTGGTTTGATGTCCATGCATGGATAATTACAAATCAGCTGTGCTCCTGTTTCCGTCATCCACCATGTATCATGAATTCGTTTGCCAAACACAGCGTCTCCCCAACGGATGACTTCAGGATTAAGAGGCTCCCCTACACTTAAAACGTGACGGAGCGAGCTGAGGTCATAGTTTTGAATGAAGTCGTCCCCTGCCCCCATCAGCATTCTGAAGGCTGTCGGCGCACTGTACCAAACAGTCACACCAAGTGATTCAATGGTTTCATACCACGTATCAGGATTGAACCGGCCACCTAATATGACATTCGTCGCCCCATTTAACCATGGTGAAAAAATGCCGTACACCGTACCCGTTACCCAGCCAGGATCAGCTGTACACCAGTAGACGTCATCTTCTTTCAGGTCAAGTACCCATTTCCCGGTCTGGCCTTGCTGCACCATTGCGCCATGGACATGCAGGACACCTTTTGGCGTACCGGTTGACCCTGATGTGTAATGAAGCAGGAAGCCGTCTTTTTCATCCATCCATTCAATGTCGAGTTCCTTTGCTGCCTGCTTAAACGATTCTTCGTAGTGAATCGTCCGCACGCCATCCACGTCTTCCTTGTCACCGCCGACAATGATGACAGATTCAAGTTTTGGAAGGTCTGCAAATGGTATCCGCTCCAGCAAATCAGGCGTCGTCACAATCACTTTTGCCTCACTATTTTCTAAACGATCTTTGACGGCTCCCTCCATAAATGCCTCAAATAACGGGCCAACGATCGCACCAATTTTGACAGCGCCAAGCAGAAGAAAATAGAGCTCAGGTGATCTTGGCATAAAGATAAAGACACGATCCCCTTTTTGCACATGCGCTTTTTCTCTTAATAGATTTCCCGCTTTGTTTGTGTTGATTTTCATATCCCTGAATGTATACTTTTCATCCCTCTGTGAATCTTTGTAGTGAAGTGCCACCTTGTTTTTACGAAACGAGTCCGCATGTCTGTCAATCGCTTCATAGGATACATTTACTTTTCCTGTTTCATACCAGGAGAAGTTTTTTCTCGCTTCCTCCCATGTGAATTCTTTGTATGCCTGCTCATAATCATTTAAATGATAGTTCCCTTTTACTGATAGTAGCGTTTCCACTTGCATCAAACAGTCCCCCTTTGCATACGTTTACAATGATCATTATAGTATAGATGACTTTTTTTCTCAATTTTTAAAAAACTTATAATGAAACCATTTTAATTCTTTCAAGATTTAAGATAAAATAGAAACGACTCACTAGAATTTGAGGCGGTGGATACGTGGAGCATCCTAAAACTTATTATTCAAAAACAATTGAGCGAGAAACAGGTAACATCCTTATTGAAGGCCCAGTACCTGCATCAGAGCTTGCGAACTACACGTTTCATGAAGGACTAACGGCATTTCGCACGCCTGAGGAACAGAAACAAGCACTTGTTGAAATAGCAGATCTACCTGAAGGACGTGTGATCATTGCAAGAGTGGATGAGCTTGTCGCAGGCTATGTCACGTATTTGTATCCTGATCCACTTGAGCGCTGGTCAGAAGGCAACATGGACAATTTAATTGAGCTTGGTGCCATTGAAGTCGCTCCTCCATTTAGAGGTTGCTCACTCGGCAAGCATTTACTGAATGTGAGCATGATGGATGAGCAAATGGAGAACTACATCATCATGACAACTGAATATTACTGGCATTGGGATTTAAAGGGGACAAAGAAAAACGTTTGGGAGTACCGCAAAATGATGGAGAAAATGATGAACGCAGGTGGTCTTGTCTGGTTTGCAACAGACGAGCCAGAGATCAGCTCACATCCTGCCAATTGTTTGATGGCGAGAATCGGCAAAAATGTGAGTCCTGATTCGATCGAGCGTTTTGATCGTCTTCGCTTCCATCAGCGCTTTATGTATTAACGTTCAATTCGTTTTTTTGGCAAAGGGGATTGGTAAACATGATGATTGAACAAATTATGGAGCGTGATGTGATCACGCTGCGAAAAACCGATACGATCGAAGAAGCCATTCAAAAAATGAGTGCTCATCACATTCGGCATATTCCCATCGTATCTGATCAAGGATCTGTCATTGGGATGGTGACAGATAGGGATATTAAAAACGCCAGTCCAAGTATTTTCGAAACAGAAAAAAGACAGCTTTTTATTCAGCGTCCGGTTGAAGAGATCATGGTGCTAGAGACGATCACCGCTCACCCGCTTGATTTCGTTGAGGAGATTTCAAGTGTCTTTTTTGAGCACGGAATTGGTTGTCTTCCAGTTGTTAGACGCGGCAAGCTTGTAGGCATTATCACGAAGACAGATTTACTTCGTACGTTTGTTAGACTGACAGGTGCAGATCAGCCTGGGTCACACTTAGAAGTGGAAGTGGAGCAAATGACAGAGGGGCTCGCAGATATTACGGCCATTTTAAAGGAGCAGCATATTCAAATGCTGAGTGTGCTTGTGTACCCACATGCAAATGAAGCCTCTAAAGTGCTCGTATTCCGCCTTCAAACCATTCATGCAGATCATGTGACGAAGCTGATTCGAGCAAAAGGCTACAAGGTGCTTTGGCCTATGGAGCAGACAATCAAATGAAAGAAGCGACCTTTGTTTTTTCACCATCTTTTCAAACGTACCAGTTTCATCAAGATCATCCCTTCAATCAGCTTCGCGTCTATTTAACATACGATCTTCTTCAAAAAATGAAAGCGTTAACGAATGATGAGATCATCGCACCGCGTATGGCGACGCTCGATGAATTAAAGCTTGTTCATACGGCAGATTATATTCAAGCTGTGCAGCGGGCAAGTGAAGGAAAGCTGTCTACAGCAGAGGGCGAACGCTATGGCCTTGGCACTGAGGATACACCGATGTTTGCAGGGATGCACGAGGCGGCTTCTCTCCTTGTCGGCGGAACATTAACAGCAGTTGATCAAGTGATGCTGGGTCATTCGCATCATGCGCTCAACCTTGGCGGCGGGCTTCACCACGGATTTAAAGGGCGTGCCTCTGGCTTTTGTATTTATAATGACAGCTCTGTGGCCATTCAATACATTCAAAAGACATATGGCGCAAGGATTTTATATATCGATACTGATGCTCATCACGGGGATGGTGTGCAGTTTAGCTTCTATGACGATCCAGAGGTATGTACTGTATCCATTCATGAAACAGGTCGCTACTTGTTCCCTGGAACTGGACAAGTACAGGAAAGAGGCCACGATAAAGGCTATGGCTATGCGTATAATATCCCTCTCGATGCATTTACAGAAGATGAATCGTTCCTCGAAGCATACCGAACAGCAGTAACTGAGATTGCTACTTTTTTTAATCCAGACGTGATTTTAACGCAAAATGGGGCGGATGCTCACTATTATGATCCTTTAACCCATTTATCTGCCACCATGAAAATATATGAGGAAATTCCTAGACTTGCCCATGAGCTTGCTCATCAATATTGTGACGGAAAATGGATTGCTGTTGGCGGGGGTGGGTATGATATTTGGCGCGTTGTCCCAAGGGCATGGAGCCGCATTTGGCTTGAGATGAAAGGCATCACACCGCCAGCTGAGCTTCCACAGGACTGGATTCTAGCATGGAATAAGCAATCACCTGTCACCCTTCCATCGACATGGTCAGATCCTGCAGATTTATATCCACCGATACCAAGAAGAGCAGAAATCACAGAAAAAAATACACAAACGGTAGAAAAAGCACTCATGCCTGTTAGAAGAGAAAAGAAAAATGCATAAGAAAAGCAGGCCTTCACTGATAAGGTGAGCCTGCTTTCTTGTTTTTATTTTGTTGATTGTCTTTCTTCAATTCTGTGTGGCAGTTCGACAATTTGATCTTCCACTTGTTCTTTGTTCATCAGCTTCGTGAGCAGTCTCATTGCGACAGCCCCAATATCGTATGTCGGCTGAACAACTGTTGTCAGCTGAGGACGTACCATAAGGGAAAGTCTTGTGTTATCAAAGCCAATGACTTCTAGGTCTTCAGGAATCGATACACCTCTGTCCTGCGCTCCGTGAATAACCCCTAAAGCCATCTCATCTGTTGCTGCAATGACAGCTGTCGGCTTATCAGATTGCTCAAGCAGATTCGCAAGGGCTTCAATACCGGAGTCATATGAGTAATCGCCTTCAGCAACGAGTACATCGTCAAACGCAATACCCGCTTCTTCTAGCGCACGCTTATAACCAGCAAGCTTTCTCACAGAGTTAATTGGTTCTGACAACGGCCCAGATACGAAGGCAATTCGTTTATGTCCTTTTTCAACTAATAATTGAACTGAATCATAAATGGCCTGCTCGTAGTTAATGTTCACAGATGGTGTTTGTGCCTGCTCTTCAACGGATGCTGCAAGAACAATCGGTACAGGAGAGCGCTTAAATTCTTCGACATGGACATCTGTGATGTTGCCGCCCATAAAGACAATCCCATCCACTTGTTTGCCTAGCATCGTATTTAACAAATGAAGCTCTTTATCTGTATTTTGGTCTGAGTTGCTCAAAATGATGTTGTACTTGTACATTGTGGCGATATCTTCAATCCCGCGTGCAAGCTCAGAATAGAAAATACTAGAAATATCAGGGATGATAACCCCAACTGTCGTTGTTTTTTTACTTGCAAGACCTCGTGCCACTGCGTTGGGACGGTAGCCAAGACGATCAATCGCTTCAAGCACCTTTTTTCTTGTTGTTGGTTTTACGTTCGGATTTCCATTCACAACGCGTGATACTGTTGCCATACTTACATTTGCTTCTCTTGCTACATCATATATTGTAACATTATTCACAAAATCACTCCTTCAAATACACTTCATATCTATAGCATTCACCAATTGGATAAAGACATGTCAGATACGAGGAAAATAATATCCTATTTGTCATTAAAACGATGAAAAGAAACACATAATTTTTCAATCTACATCAAAATGACATTCTTTTATGAAATTATACACGTTTTTTGGTCATATGAAAACGTTCCCTTTCTTTTTATAACTAAATTAAACAGAATATGCTTGTTACCTTTATATTGAATCATATTTCATAAAAAGTCATCGTAAACGTCAGCTATGACAATGATCTTAGCAGATTCTGTCGAATTTTAAAAATGAAAACATTATGAACAAGCACTTTTTAAGCTTTCAATGAGTTTTTTACCTATTATTTCGGATTTTCTCCATGAAAAAAACCGCCGGGCTTTCATCCGGCGGCTACTCTGTCTATGATTACGCGTGAATGTTAACAAGTGGTCTTAAGGCGTCTAACCATTTTTCAAATTGAGGAATGTCCATTTGCTGCGCTGAATCAGATAGGGCAACAGATGGGTCTGGATGCACTTCTGCCATGACACCGTCCGCTCCAATAGCAAGAGCTGCTTTAGCCGTTGGAAGAAGAAGATCTCTACGTCCAGTTGAGTGCGTCACATCAACAAAGACTGGTAAATGTGTCTCTTGTTTTAAGATTGGCACAGCAGAAATATCTAGTGTATTTCTTGTTGCTGTTTCATACGTGCGGATACCACGCTCGCAAAGGATGATTTGGTCATTTCCTTGTGAGATGATGTATTCAGCTGCATTGATGAATTCTGAAATTGTCGCTGCTAGACCGCGTTTTAAAAGAACTGGTTTATTCACTGATCCTGCTTCTTTTAATAGCTCGAAGTTTTGCATGTTACGTGCACCAATTTGAATCACATCAATATGATCAATTGCTTTTTCAATATGAGCAGGGTTTACGATTTCACTAATGACAGCTAGACCGTATTCATCAGCTACACGCTTTAGGATTTTTAGACCGTCAACGCCAAGCCCTTGGAAGTCGTATGGACTTGTACGAGGTTTGAATGCACCTCCGCGAAGAAGTTTTAGCCCCTGCTTTTTAGCTGCTGCCGCTACTTCTGCGACTTGCTCGTAGCTCTCAACAGCACATGGCCCAACGATGAAGCGTTGTTTTCCATCACCGATGGCTTCCCCATTAATATTCACGATTGTATTTTCTGGTTTTTTCTTACGAGAAACAAGGAGTGCTTTGCTGTGATCATCTTCTTGAAGCTCTAGACCTGCTTTGAAAATTTCTTTGAAAATATGCTGGATGGTTGAATTTTCAAATGGTCCATCATTTTCCTCAAGAATTTGGTTCAGCATTGTGCGCTCTCTGACAGGATCATAACGGTTGACACCTTGCGCTTCTTTGGCCTTTCCGATTTCTTTTACAATGTTTCCTCTTTCATTGATCAATTTTAAGATTTGAAGATTTAGTTCTTCTGCTTGCTGTCTCAATTGCTCTAGTTCATTGTTGCTCATTTTTGTCATCCTTTCCTCTGCCTGTTCTCGCTTTTTATTTTTCATTCTCTAATGATAGGGTTTATTATAACAAAGATTTCCGAATTGTCACGAATAAATTCTTTATCACCTAAACGCTTTTAAGTGATAAAGTATTATGTGTAATTATAGCATACTTTAGATTCAAGTAAACCTTTTTTATAAAAAAAACGTCAGCAATTGCTGACGTTTTTCTACATATTATACTCAAGTGCTTCTTTTGTTATACTTGAGTGAGATACATGCCATTTTATTTTTCCGCCGCTAAAGACGAGTGCCTGAGGGCTTTCGTGCTTCACCCCTGTCTTTTCTGCTACATAGGCTGAAAGCTCTCTTGTGTTTTGAATTTCCAAAAATAGGTAGGTACGTCTCCATGTGCACATGCAAATGCTTCAAACTCTTTAAAAGCAGCCTTGCTGATTGGACATGTCAAACTGTGCTTAAAAAAGACAAAGGTCCCGTCTTGATTCATTAGTTGATCAAACTGTTCTTCTGTTTCAATGAGTTGTTTTGACATGGTGTGCTCCTTCCTAAATTGAACAGCAAGTTAGCCTTTAATCGATTGTTCTACTTTTTCTTTGACATCGTTGATGCCGTCTTCAATTTCAGATGTTGCTTCTTGTGCTCTTACTTTTGCTTCGTCTGCTACATCTGACGCTTCGCTCGCTATATTAGCTGTAGCATCTTTTGCTTCACTTTTCACTTGATTAGCTTTTCCAGCGGCACGCTCTTTTATGTCTTTCACTTTGTCTAAAATTTGATTTGATTGCTCTGCAACCAGCTGAGACCATTCAGACGTTTTATCCTTTGCAATCGTCACATATTCAGTGCCTTTCTCCTTTGCATCTGTTGTGAGTCGATCGGTTTTTTCTTTTAAAGCATTCGCTTGGTTGTTCAAATCATTGCGAAGCTCTTTCCCTGACTTCGGTGCTAAAAAAAGTGCTGTTGTTGCACCAATAATGCCACCAATAAGTGTTCCGATCAAAAAGTCTTTGCTATTGACTCCATCTTTGCTCATGATTCTTCCTCCTATGCGAAATGGTTTATTTTTGGTACTTGCGCTGTTTCCATTTTTTATAAATTTCAAGTGCTGCGTTACTCCAGCTTACCACATCCGTGACTTTTTCTTGATTTCTTTCAACCGATGAAGAAACTGCACCAGCTGCCTGCTTGATGCTTGTATTAAATTGGTTAATGGAGCCGCCAATTCCCTGCACCGCATCCACAACTGTGTTGAGTTTTGCCGATTTTTCTTGAATATCTTCTGCAAGCTGATTCGTCTTATGTAGCAACTGTGCTGTCTCTGTTGTGATGCCTTGCATCTGACCTTCAAGACCTTCTAAAGTTGATGCGACATTCTTTAATGTCAGCTGTAAGGATTTTAATGTTTTGGACAAATAGATGACAAGAATGAGGAAAGCAATTGCGATCAGTGCAACGCTTAGATATAGAATTATAATCATTTCATACCTCCTTTGCTGCGGGCATATTCAATTCATTACCCTCTCGTTGTATCATTCAAACATCGCCTAGAATGACCGATTGAATAATAATTCTACACTTTTTCGTTAATTCCTGTCCACAGGGAACGAAAAAAGCAGCAGATCTTGACACATTTAGCTACTCTATCACATTTTATTCAAAATAAAAAAAGTGCTAAAATGTTTTTTATTTTAGCACTTTGTCTTCTTTTCAGGATGATAGAAAACCCTTAAACTAGGAAGGACGAGCACGGCGCAGAGCGAATTTGACATTCGTAATTACCGGCACCTGCGGGCGAATGCGAGGGTTTGTCTACACGCTGAAAGTGCCGATTGAAACGGCACCTTTCGTTCATGAACATTTAGACAGCAACTTTTTCATAAGCACGCAGATATTTTTGAATGTCTCCTGCTCCCATAAAGATCAGAATCGCATCCTCGTGTGCTTTCAGTACAGATGTATCTTTTTCCTCAATCAATTGAGCTTGCGGGATTTTTCCTCGTAGATCTTCAATGCTCAATTTACCAATGTTTTCACGAGCTGAACCGAAGATATCACAAAGATACACATAGTCTGCTTTCTTTAAGCTGTCAGCGAATTCAGTTAAGAATTGCTGTGTACGTGTGAAGGTATGCGGTTGGAAGACAGCGACAATATCACGGTCTGGATATTTTTGACGAGCTGCTTCAATTGTTACCTCAATTTCAGTTGGGTGATGCGCATAATCATCAATTAAGACCTGCTCACCGACTACTTTTTCATTAAAGCGTCGTTTTACACCGCCAAATGTCGTTAATGCCCCTTTGATCAGTTCTACATCAATGGCTTCATAATGACATAATGCAATCACTGCTAACGAGTTGAGGACATTATGATTTCCGTACGCAGGAATGTAGAAGGTATTATAAAACGTATTGCGCACAAATACATCAAATGTGGTGCCTTCTGTATTTTTCACAACATTTCGAGCCTGGAAATCATTCTCTTCATTGAATCCATAGTACACAACAGGCACTTTCGCTTGAATCTTGAGCAAATGCTCATCATCTCCGCAAGCGATAATGGCTTTTTTCACTTGAAGCGCCATGTTTTGAAACGCATCAAATACGTCATCAATGTCCGAGAAATAATCAGGGTGATCAAAATCAATATTGGTCATGATTGCGTAATCTGGGTGGTAACTAAGAAAATGTCTGCGGTATTCGCATGCTTCAAATACAAAATACTCGCTGTTTTCTTTCCCCATTCCAGATCCATCACCGATTAAGTACGAAGTAGGCTTTGCTGATTGCATCACATGTGCAAGCAGTCCTGTTGTGGATGTTTTGCCATGAGCACCAGTAATTGCAACGTTTGTGAATGAATCCATGTATTCTCCAAGGAATTTGTGGTAACGAATCACAGGAATCCCTTCGGAAAGGGCACGTTCAATCTCAGGGTGTGTATCAGGAAATGCATTTCCTGCAATGACCGTCATCCCTGGCTGAATATTCTCCGAGTCAAATGGAAGAATTTTTATGTTTCGTTCTTCTAATGCTTTTTGTGTAAAGATATGTTTTTCGATATCCGATCCTTGGACAGTATACCCAGTATCATGGAGAATTTGGGCCAGTGGACTCATACCTGTCCCTTTTATTCCAACAAAATGATAAACAGTCATAATTGTACCTCCAACAAACGTCTATCTGACTTACAGTATATGACGCTCATTTCAATTTGCAACTTGTGATTTTCGTCTCTAGCTGATCACAGTTCGCAGCTCCAATTAAAAATTTTTTTCCGATCTTCCTCTTCTAATCAATATTAACTATGATTAGTATCTGACAACTTTCCCATTTCTAACACCTGCTTTTGCTCATTTTACATCAAAACGTTTAGGCAGGCATACAAAAAGCGTCCAATTACAAAATTGCACCTATGTGCTATCATACCATGTTTATCAGAAAAATGAAGTGATTTGTTTAGATCAACTGTTCTAAATCACTCAGTGTCATGAGGACTTCTCTTGGCTTACTGCCTTTCGCACTGGAGATCATTCCTTCACGTTCCATCATGTCAATCAATCTCGCTGCACGATTGTAGCCAATTCTAAACCTTCTTTGCAAACTTGATGTACTTGCACTATTTTGCTCGATTGCAAACCGGCAGGCATCGATAAACAATTCGTCTTCGTCTGTAATAGCAGAGCCTTGGAGCATCAATTCCTCCTGTTCGAAAAGGAACACAGGCTTGCGCTGTTTTCTCACATGGGAGACCACTTGATCGATCTCGCAGTCTGATACAAAGTTCCCTTGCAGCCTTGTCGGCTTGCCGGAGCCATTTTCTAAAAAGAGCATGTCTCCTTTTCCGAGAAGCTTTTCTGCACCTGCCATGTCAATAATGGTTCTTGAATCCACTTGACTTGAGACAGAGAAAGCAATTCTTGTTGGGATGTTGGCTTTAATGAGGCCTGTGATGACATCAACAGATGGCCTTTGCGTCGCAATCAGTAAATGGATGCCGCATGCTCTTGCTTTTTGTGCAATTCGGCAAATGCTTTCTTCGACTTCATTTGGTGCGACCATCATTAAATCCGCAAGCTCATCGATGACAACGACGAGATACGGAAGTGTTTCACCTATTTGCTTTTCTTTCACAAGCTCATTGAATCGTTTGATTTCTCTCACACCGGAGTGAGCAAACAGCTCATAGCGTCTTTCCATTTCATCTACTACCCATTTCAGGGCAGCTGTCGCTGTCTTGGCGTCGGTAATGACAGGACTCACGAGATGTGGAATGTGATTATACGGCGCTAGTTCGACCATTTTAGGGTCGATTAAGAGCATTTTTACTTCATCTGGTGAGGCCTTAAACATCAAGCTCACAAGAATGGTATTAATGCAGACACTTTTTCCTGAACCTGTTGCTCCGGCAATTAAGCCGTGCGGCATTTTTTGCAAATCAACCACGACGGGCTGACCTGAAATATCTAATCCGAGTGCTGCCGTTAAAGGAGATGGATTGTCTCTAAATGCACTGCTTCTAACCATTTCTCTTAAGAAGACCATTTTACTGTGCAGGTTCGGCACTTCGATTCCGACCGTGTTCTTTCCTGGGATTGGTGCTTCGATTCGAATATCCTTTGCGGACAAACAGAGTTTAATATCATCTGATAGGTTCGTGATTTTGTTCACTTTCACGCCAGGTTCAGGATGTACTTCAAATCTTGTGACAGAAGGACCCTGTGTGACATGGACCACACTTGCTTTTACATTAAAATTCTTAAGCGTTGCATTGAGTAGCTCTGCCCGCTCATTCACCCATGTCCCGTCCTCTTCTTTTTGAGCTGGCGGTACGTCTAGAAGGGCTAAGCTTGGAAAAACATATCCATGTGCATTCGACGTTTTCTTTTGCCCTTGCACACGCTGGTCACTTTTTAACATCAAGACGTTAAAAGGAACTGTTGAGGTTTGACCGCTTGAGCGCTTCGGCTGCGGTGATGTCTCTTTTGGTTCCTCTGGCTGCTTTACTTCATGCGTTTGTTTCTGCTGAACTGATTGATCAAAGGCGATTTCTGATGGCCCGGAGGCAGTTAGTTCATCTGTTACTGGTTCTACTTGCATGACTGGATCATCTATGCCCTCATCTTCTACCATAGATTGATCACCCTGCTGATCATGTATGATAGCTGGCTCAGTTTCTTCAGATTCTGCTGCCGGCACTTCTTCTTGTCTTTCTTCTAACGAAGCGGCCTCTGGTTCCTTCATAGCATCCGCTGTCATGTCTTCTGTCAGTGACGCTTCTTCTGCTAGGCTAACTGCTTCCATTTCAATCGCTGATGGTGAATATTCGGCCGTTTCATCAAATGTACATGCTTCTATTTCCTCAGCATAATCTTTAAGCTGGATCATCGGCTCGTCTCTTTCTTCTTGTTCGTCAAAGACTACCTGTTCCTGCTCAGATTCTACTGGCTGATCTTGATATACACGTTCTTGCTGCTTATGTAAGACAGTTTCTTTATGACTTTCAGGTTGCGACAAAGCTTGATCCTTTTCCTCTGATTTTGTAATAGGTAAGCGCTCCATCGTCGTCTGGACGTGATCCTGATAGGCGAGTTCCTCTTGCAATGTAAGAGGCGTCGTGACTGTTTGTCTATCTGCTCCCTCTTCTGGAGGAGCCGAAGCCGTTTTTTCCATGCGATTTTCTTTCCGTAAAGACGGGATGTTCATTTGCTGTCTCACATTCCGTTCACGTTCTGCCTCTTCTGATAGCAGTGTAACACGCTGTGCCGTTTCTTCTGCTGCTTTTATTTGAACAGAGGGTGCTTCTTCTTTCACTTCTGTGCGTTTTGGCCGCATATCCTGGTGGTAGCCATAGATCGGTGAAGGGATTTGCTCTGTTTTGAATGGCTTTTTCTTCATATCAGGCTGCAATGTTTGTTTTGGCTGATACGTCGTCTGCTTTGCCTTTGGCTGTCTCCCGCGCCTTCTCTCCCGCTGCTTTACTCCGTCACGTGTTGGTTCATCTGGAACGAGAGGAAAGCGGAAGTTGCCTTTCGGATACTCATAAAATACTTTCGTATCTTCAATTTTTTTATATTCTTTATTTTTTTCAAAAGTTGACCGCTTTGGCGCACCCGGACTTTCTTCAGGTCTATCGGCTTTTTCTTCTTTCTTTTCTTCTCCTAAAAATACACTGAAAAATTTATCAAACCAACTCATTATTTATCACTCTCTTTAACTCCCCTTACGTTTTCTTGGGCGATTTTAAGTATACCATTGCTTTTTCATGCAGAACAGCGAGAAAAGTGTCGCTTTTTGCTATTCATTCTGTAGTAGATGAAAAAAAGCCACTAAGTACGTACTTAGTGACTTTTGGTATAACACATTCTTCGCTCATAAATGCCCGTTTATGGGAGGTTAGCCTTCAAAGGGTTCGCCAGCTTGGTGGCTACCTTCTAGAACTAGAATACCTTTTTCAGTAGGTGCATCTGGAAGATCTAATTCTTTTGCTGAACAAATCATTCCACTTGATGGTATACCTCTTAGTTCAGCATCCTTGATCACCATACCGCTTGGCATTACTGCACCGACCTTGGCCACGACGACATATTGACCTTGATCAACGTTTGGTGCACCGCACACGATTTGTAATGTTTCTTCGCCAACATCTACTTGGCATATGTTTAATTTATCCGCATTCGGATGCTTTTCCTTTTCCTTCACACAGCCGACAACAAACTTTGGTGATAAATCGACAGTTAATGTTTCACTGACACCGTTACGTTTTAAAATTTCGTTGATATCTTGAACAAGCGTTTCAGAAAGCGGTACAGATCCGTTTTCTTCAATTTTCATGTATTTGGATGCGTTAAAGATGTTAAAGCCTGTTGTTTCTTTTGTCTCTTGATTGAAGATTCTCACCACATCTCCAAATGTCTCATGACCTACTTCTTCTTTTGTCACATCTTTCAATGAAATGAGGAGTGTATCGCCAACACCTTTTGCATTATAAAAAACGTTCATTCTTCTAAATTCCCTTCTACTGCTGTTTTGGTCTGCTTTTCGCAAGAATAAAGATTGGTTCAAGCTTACCTTCGTCATATAAAAATGACAATGCGGTAATTGGAACCGTGCCGCTGGCGAAGAAGCTCATCGACATTTGCCCTAAAATATCATAGCCAGATTCATTCCGTACATCTGCAATGATAAACACGTCTTGGTGAGGAACAGAAATGGCCATCTGCCCCTCTATTTTTTGCGCGTATTCTTGTAAAATCGATTCATTTAAAAGTCTGCTTGCATCATACCCGTCATTCGCACGGAAGAAATAAAAACGATTGCCCGCAACTTCATCCATTTTCACGACGGTTTCAAGTGAGCGGACGTTAAAGCTTGCGGTTTCTCTGATTCGCTCTTTTGTCCAGTTTTCCCTTTGAAGCATCTTCTCATCAATTAATCTGTAGGTGCTTCCAAGGTCAAGTGCATAGTAGATTCTTGTTTCAGCTGTATGCTCATCAAAAACGAGCGGAATCTCATCACTTGATGTCTCTGGAAAGGAGGTCGAACGAATGACCGGATAGATCTGCTTTTCTTTGCCTGATATGTGCTGCGCTTCTCCTTTCATTGCGCTTAACGCCTCTTTCACATAATAGATGATCTCATCCAGTGTTTCATCAGGCTTTACTTCCCACTTCGCAATCATCTGCGGAAGTTCAAGCGTGATGCCTTTCCCTGTTTGTTTATCTTCAATACGAAGCGTATCTTTTTCCCGATCGAACTGGTGTGTCCAACTGTCATTGGTCAGACGGCTTTTCAAATGATTGGCAAGCTGTCTTGATGTCATTTTTGCCATTGATAAGACTCTCCTTTCGTTATTTAGAAAGAGAATCTGTTAAAAATGCTTCAATCTCTTCCTTTGTCTTATGATCTTTGCTGACAAAACGGTTGATCTCTTGTCCGTTTTTAAAGACTAGAAAGCTTGGAATACCGTAAATTTCCCACTCTGTACAAGTATCAATGAACTGATCTCTATCGATATAAAAATATTCAAATTCTGGGTAATTTGCTTCAAGCTCTGGCAAGAACGGTTCAATAAATGTGCAGTCCGGGCACCAGTCCGCTGAAAATAGTAAGACCGTTAAGTCTTCTTGAATCACTTTTTGTAATTCTTCGTTTGATTCAATTTTTTTCATGTTTGATTCCTCCAGTTTGTATGGTTAAATCTCCGAATTGTATATAGCCTTTCTTTCTCATCCATTCTGATACTACCAAACTAATCACTGCCGGGCCAACGATATGCAAGAGAGCGATCGCGAGTAAAACGGATGGATGAAACCCCATGACTGTCAATGTCATGAGCTGTCCGACAAAACCGCTCGTTCCCATACCCGCTCCTGCCGCATTATTGACCATCCCAAAGCCAATAATACCAATTGGCGCAAGTATGAGCCCTGCAATTGTCGGCGGAATGAGTATGAGGGGATTTTTCACAATGTTCGGCAGCTGTAGTTTTGACGTCCCAATGCCAACAGCAGCAAGACCGCCAAAGCGATTTTCTCTAAATCCTGCGGCGGCAAAGCCGATCATTTGGGCGCAGCAGCCGATCGTTGCAGCACCTGCGGCTGTCCCGCTTAAATCAAGCATCAAGGCAAGCGCAGCACTTGAGATCGGTGAGCTAAGGGCAAGTCCCACAATGGTCGCCACTAGCATGCCCATGATCAGCGGGCTTTGATCTGTTCCCCACATAATGAGCCTGCCTAATCCTGTCATCATCGCCTCAATCCCTGGTCCAATCAAAGCGGCGGTGAAAAAGCCAGTGATAATGGTCACAAGAGGCGTTAAGATAATGTCAATTCTTGTCTCATCACTGACGAGTTTGCCTAATTCTACACCAATTAAAGCAGCCACAAAGCTTCCAGCAGGTCCTCCGAGTTCCGCTCCTGCAGCACCTGAAACAACACTCGCAAAAATGATCAGAGGAGACGCATTCAAGCGATAAGCAACTGCTACACCGATCGCTGGTCCCATAAGCCCCATGGCGAGCGTCCCCATTTTGATCATGAGCGGAAGTGATAACAGGCCTCCTGCTGTTTTTAAAATAAGCCCTACCACTAATGTAGCAAATAGACCTAAAGCCATATAAGAGAGTGCATCAATGAAATAAACCTTTGGCGAAAGGGAAATACCCTTTCTTTTCAAATAAGTCATCAACGTCGTCTTCCTGCTTTCTCATAGGAAAGACGAAGAGACCTGTCCTTCCCATTATATGTAGTATTCTTTCGATGAAAAATAGTCTCTACCATGAATATCATAATCATATTTTTTTTGCTTTATCAAGCACTTCTTGTGTAACATGAAAAGAAACAGGGCAAACCTTTACTTAGTTTGTGCAAAAGGAGGAGATCGTTATGCAATTAACCGTCTATTTAGCTGGAGAAATTCATAGCCAGTGGCGTGATGAAATCAAGGAGAAAAGCCATTCTTTGAAATTACCTGTGACATTCGTTGGTCCAATGGAGAATCATCACTGCTCAGACAACATCGGTGAAGACATTTTAGGTGAGCAGCCGAATGCCATTTTGAAAGACGATGCCGCTTCTGATTTGAACAATTTCCGTACCGAAATTTTATTAAATAAAGCAGATGTCGTCATTGCCCGGTTTGGTGAGAAATATAAACAGTGGAACACTGCTATGGATGCCGCTTCTGCCATCGCCAAAGGGAAACCTCTTATTTTAATTCGTCCAAAGGAATTACATCATCCATTAAAGGAGCTATCGAACAAAGCGAATATCACTGTGGAAACAGTGAATCAAGCGATCAAGGCGTTATCTTACGTGTTTGCACAGGAATAAGAAAAAAGGCTAAATGGTTTTTATTTTAGCCTTTTTTCTAGAAAGGACGAGCATCGGAGCAGAGCGAATTTGACATTCATGAGCACCGAAGCGCAGGACTGCGGACGAAATCGAGGGTTTGTCTACACGCTGAAGGCTGCCCGCATTGAGGGGGCACCCTTTTCTATTACGTTTACACCTGTTGAAAAATGGACTCCACAGTGCTTTGATCACAGCTTTTGACAAGGCGGACAATCAATTCTTTTGCAGCTGCATAATCATCCACATGCAAGATAGAATGACTTGTATGAATATAGCGCGCGCAAACACCAATGACAGCAGACGGTACACCTTGGTTAGAAATATGAACACTCCCAGCATCAGTACCACCTGGCGATACAAAGTATTGGTATGGAATGTTGTTTGTTTCAGCAGTATCGAGCACAAAGTCTCTCATGCCCCGGTGCGTAATCATCGTTCGATCAAAAATACGAAGAAGTGCACCTTTCCCAAGCTGGCCGAATTGTGTTTTATCACCTGTCACATCATTTGCAGGACTCGCATCTAAAGCAAAGAATAGATCCGGCTGAATCATATTTGCTGCTACTTCTGCACCTCTTAGCCCTACTTCCTCCTGAACCGTTGCGCCTGAATATAGCTGACAGGAGAGTGTTTCGTCTTTCAACTCTTTTAATAATTCAATCGCAAGTCCGCAGCCATAGCGGTTATCCCAAGCCTTCGCTAAAATCTTTTTCGGATTGGCCATTGGAGTGAAGACTGTTGCAGGGACAATTTGCTGTCCTGGGCGAATGCCAAGCTCCTTTGCCTCTTCTTCGCTATCAGCACCAATGTCAATGAGCATATCTGACGGCTTTACAGGTCTGTTTTTTTGTTCTGATGTCAGAAGGTGAGGAGGGGTACTGGACACGACACCAGGAATTGGCCCATGATCGGTATGAACATCAACACGCTGCGCCAGCATCACTTGACTCCACCAGCCACCAAGTGTTTGAAAACGAATCATCCCGTTTTTGGTAATTGACGAGACCATGAAACCCACTTCATCCATATGACCAGCCACCATGATTTTTGGCCCATTTTTTGGATCTTTCCGCACGCCAAACACACCGCCAAGACGATCCTGAATGAGTTCATCGGAATATTTCTCAAGTTCCTTTTTCATAAAAGCACGCACATGGTGCTCATTACCTGGTGTTCCCTGCAATTCTGTTAAATTTCGGAAAAGCGATAATGTTTCTTCGTTCATTCTACAGTTTACCTCGTTTCTATGTAATGACCATATATATTCCTATAAACATAACACTCACTTTATACTATAAGAATTCTTTCGGTTTTCCAAGTATCTCTCCGGAAATTTTGAATATGCTTTCAAGTATTCGGATTTCTTAACATCATTGGACAAGTTTTGTATAATGGAAAAAACAACAATACGGAGGTGCAGCACGTTGAAGTTAAAACATGTTCTGATTGGTGCGAGTATTGGCGTAGCCGCTGCAATTGTTGCAAAGAAAGTATTTTTCCCTACGTATATCTCGTCTGAAAAAGCGTTAAAAATTGTGAAATCTGCTTTTAAACAGCGCGGCCCAATTGATGGCTCTTGGATTTATACTGTACCAGAACCGTATACCGTAAATGGTGAAACGATTGATGTGTACAAATCTGGCATTACCCGCTCTGCCTTTGGCGAGCTTGAACAGTACGAAGTCATGATTGATGCAAAAACAGGCATGATCGTTGATGTCATTGATTCTGTTGCTTGATCAAGAAAGCTTCGCAAGGACATGTTCCTCTGCGAAGCTTCTTTTTTTTTATATGGCTTTGATTTTTTTGTACACAGGGTGCCACATAGCGTCTTGCACAGCCTGTATGAGATCATCAGGCGTTTCTTCGGCAACCCCTTCGGCAATCGCGGCTTGCGCCACACGGACAGCCACTGTCGCTGAAACCGTTCGAAGCTGATCGACACTCGGCAGCATCGCCGCACCCGGTTTTCCGACATTGACCATGCTGGCAATGGCTTCAGCACTCGCAACAAACATGCTATCCGTCATCAGGCGGGCTTTAGACACAATGGTTCCAAGACCAAGCCCCGGAAAAACAAGAGCATTATTAGCCTGCCCAATTTCATATGTAACTCCTTTATATTCCACAGGATTAAACGGGCTTCCCGTTGTCACAAGGGCACGTCCTTCTGTCCACTCGATGAGATCATTCGGCTTTGCTTCTGAAAGAGGCGTCGGATTAGACATCGGTAATATCGCTGGGCGCTCGACGTGTGACGCCATTTCTTTCACAATGTCCTCTGTAAATGCCCCTCCTACCGTCGAGGTGCCAATTAAGATGGTTGCTTTCGCTTGTTTGACAACCTCTAATAGATCAATGGAGTGTTTTGGACCATTACGGGCATACTCCTTTACTTCCTCAGAATGTCTCGCATACGGCTTTTGGAATGGTTGAATTTCAGGCGAATCATCTGTAAGCAATCCAGTTTTATCAATACACCAGAAGTGGTCATATGATTCCTCTTCTTTAACCCCATCTCTTACAATGGCATCACGAATTTGCTCAGCAATCCCAATACCTGCCGTACCCGCTCCAAAGATGACAATTCGGTGGTCCTTAAGTGGAACCTTCGATGCTTTTGCACATGATAGAACCGCAGCAAGTGAAACCGCTCCAGTTCCTTGAATATCGTCATTAAATGTACAAATGTGGTCCTTATATTTTTCTAAGATCGCACGGGCATTCTTTGTGCCAAAGTCTTCCCAGTGAAGAAGCGCATTTGGAAAGGTGGCACGGGCAAGTTCTACATATTGATCAATGAACTGATCATAACGTTCTCCTCGAACGCGAGAATGCTGATTTCCCACATAAAGCGGATCATTTAGAAGGCTTTCTTGATTTGTCCCAGCATCAAGTACAACTGCCAGCACGCGGCTAGGATCAATGCCTGCTGCCGCCGTATAAACAACCAATTTCCCGACTGAAATGGCTATTCCACCAACGCCCCAGTCTCCGATGCCTAAAATACCTTCTGCATCCGTCGCAACGATTAAATCAATGGATTCATCAACACCGTAGGATGCGAAAATCTCTTCCATGCCTTCTAGGTCATCAATAGATAAATAAAGTCCTCTCGGTTTTCTATACTCATGGCTATAACGCTGAATCGCCGTTCCTACGGTTGGGGTATATACGATCGGAAGCATTTCAGCCAAATGCTCATTCAATAATTTGTAAAAGAGTACTTCGTTTCTGTCATGAAGCGCTGTTAAATAGACATTTTTCCCAAGTGCATCTGGCTGTGCTTTAAACTGCTCGTATGCACGCTTTGCCTGGTCTTCTAAAGTTAAGACCTTAGGGGGGAGAAATCCTTTTAAACCAAGCTCTTCCCGCTCCTCCTTTGTAAATGCAACTCCTTTATTTAAATAAGGGACAGACATGATTTCCATCCCTCTTAATGGTGTTTCAATGACATCATCATGTACACGATAAAATTGGTTCACCTGCACTCTTCCTTTCACAAGTTCATATTGTCTATTTTGTATGAAAGGTGAAAAAACATACAGATGATCTTTTATCTACCTGCTTCTCTTTTGACTTCATGTGTCATTTGCCCTTCTTGATCCCACTTCACAGCTCGGTAAATGGCGTCATGATAAAACAAGTACCACGCATTTTTTTCTTCTGCGTATGCTTGCCACATTTGCTTGGCTGGTATTGAGGTCATTGGGTAATCATCATATGCCAGAACCCAAAGTGGATTTTTATGAGCGTGTGTCGGCATGATATCTGCTAAATGAATCGCTGTTTCGCCCTGACTTGTAAGCGTTAAGATGCTATGCCCATTGCTATGACCGCCTGTATGATACAGATGAATTCCTTTTGTCACTTCGATGCTTTCTTCAAATGTGACCACTTGATCTACTACAGGCTCCCAGTTTTCTTTCCAATATGTATTTCTTGAACGAATGTTCGGCTCTCTCATTTCATCCCATTCTGTTTTTGATGTGATGATTTTTGCTTGCTCAAAAACGGACACGAGCTGATCACCCTCACGTTTTGTTAACCCACTTGCATGATCGAAGTGTAGGTGTGTCATTAATACATAATCAATATCTGATGGACGTAGACCGAGAGCTGAAAGCGATTCTTCAATGTTTGTCTCCTCTGTCACGCCATAATTGCGTTTTTGTTTATCTGTCAGCTTCCCTGATCCGATGCCCGAATCCACTAATAGATGAAGACCTTTCCGTCGAATGAGAATCGGATCACACCGTAATTCAATTTGATTGCGTTCGTTCACAGGGTATTTTTTTGACCATAACGGCTTTGGCACCACACCGAACATCGCACCTCCATCCATGTGAGTATCTCCCCCGTTTAACCAGAACAGTTCCATGTCGCCTATTTTCATTGTCTCCATTGCTGTCATCCCTCCTTTTTCTATCGTAGCAAATACAGCCGAAAAGCGCATGCCCCAATCCACTGGAACTTTTCATCAAAAAAAGCTGACCGCAATCGTTCATTACAGCCAGCTTTTTTTCACTTGTTATTATGGGAATTTCACTTCTGATCGATAGATGGGTTGTCCCATAGAAGAGAATTTCTCTTCATATTCTGTCATTACATTCCCTTCTAAACCATCCTCATGTAAATCAAGGCTCACATACGTTAAAAGGAGTCCGTAAGAAGAAAAGCTCTTTAAGGAATATTCAAATAGCCCACGGTTATCTGTTTTGAAATGTAATTCTCCTCCTGATCGAAGAATCTGCTCATATCGCTCTAAAAAGGCTTTAAAGGTCAATCGGCGTTTTTCATGTCTTGATTTTGGCCACGGATCCGAGAAGTTCAAGTACACCCGGTCAATCTCATTTTCCGCAAACACATCTGTCAGTGTCTCTGCATTTATGTTCAAAAGCTTCACGTTTTGCACATCTGTTTCTTTGATTTTGTCTACTGCTGTCACAATGACACTTTTAAATAATTCAATGCCAATATAGTTGATGTCAGGATGAAGCTTTCCCATTCCAGTAAGAAAGCTTCCTTTTCCTGTCCCGACTTCGATATGGATTGGCTGATCATTTCCAAACAGCTCATGCCATTTCCCTTGATACTGCTCAGGATTTTCTAAAGCAATATGAGCATTTTCAGCTAAGTAATCATCAGCCCATGGTTTATGTCGCATCCTCAATTTGATACACCTCTATTTTTTTTACATTTTATCAAGATACCATGAAACATAAAGACCCGCAAGACAGCATCTGATATGCACATATCAAAAAGACCAGTCTCTTCTTGAGCTGGTCTGCTGCATGTATAAAATCAACGTTGAATGCACATTTTAACCACATAAATGACATTGAAAAAGGAGCATACGTATGGGATTAAACCGCCAACATCAGCTTCAATTAATCAAAGATATTTTAACCGATCACAAGCTTGATTGCTGTGGTACTGTTGCAGAATATGAACAGGTGGAACGCGTGATTCAATTAATGCTGGCAAAGGAAGATCTTGATACTGATATTCGTCAGCTCTTAACAGATATTTATGTTTATAGCCAAAAAGGCACCTCTGTCAGTTCGATTGATACGCATATCCAAGAACACCAATCTCATCTGTTTGAGTGGGTTGAGAACATTCCCCTGTCTTAATGGATGTTTAACCGTTTTAAAAGTACGCTAAGCTCAGCTTGTACTTCTTTTTGCGCCTGTACATTCCCTTTTCTTTTATGCCAAACGACAAAGGATACCGTTTCTGCTAACACATACCACGCCATGCGCTTTCGCAAATTATCTGTCAGCGGGGCGCCATACATAGAGAGCCAGCTTCCCCAATTCTTTTCTTCAACATAATGATATAAAAGCGGTCCAAGGTCGATCGCTGGGTCCGCAATCATTGCCCCATCCCAATCTATTAAATAGAGCTGATTTTCATCTGTGAGCAGCCAGTTATTATGATTGAGATCACAATGGCACACGACCTTATCCTCAAAATGGACGGCCTCCACATGCTTCTCTAAATACGGGATGGCACGCGTGATGTCATATGAATCAATCTGCTCTTTTAAGATAGACTGCTTAAGATGCATCAGAATGGATTCTGGGTCAAGCGAGTGCTTTTCTAACCGTTTCAGCATATCGAGCAATTCTTTAGATGTATGAATTTTTCTTAGCTGCTCCGCAACCGAACGATCATTCATGTCCTTTGGCTTCAGCTCTCTGCCGCTTAGCCAGTGCTGCGCAGTAATAACATCCCCATTTTCCATCCGTTTTGTCCAGACAAGCTTCGGCACAATGCCTTCAGCTGACAAAACCGCAAGAAACGGTGACGTATTGCGTTTTAGAAATAGCTTTTGGTCATTGTGTGTAGCGAAGTAAGCATCTCCCGTAGCGCCTCCAGCAGGAGAGATGTGCCATTCGCTACCTAATATTTGTCCCATCCAGTTCATATCAATTTTCAACCCATCATTTCTTAAAATATTTTAAAACGTGCTTTTTTAGTCGACAAAATTCAGCCGATTGACGATCAATTGGCTGTTTCTTTTTTATTTATATGATCATAAAAACAAAAAGGACAGCTATTGAGAATGAGATGCTAAACAATAGCCGTCCTATAGATTTTATCGCTACCTTCTTATACTCGTCAAGCAAAACTAAAAAATCAGGACAAGAACCTTATGAAAAGAAAGGCTTTTTTCATGGTTCTTTTGCTGGCGCATACACCGGCAGTTGTTTAAGCACGTAATTTTAAGGATCGTTCACTCGCCTTTACAAAGACAGGGGTTGCGCCTATCACTTCACCATCTGCGTGAAATAAGATTTTCTCATCTGCCTCTAAGTACGCTTCCTCATGCTGAAAAAGGGTGACTCCCTCCATTGCGAGGTGCTTTCCAAAAACCATCGCACTAAGAAACAAGATGACTTTGAATGGATTCAAATCCGTAACAACGATTGTTTGAAAGCCTGGCTGCCTTGCGCTCGCTTCTGGCGCTGCTTTTAGCCCTCCGCCATAATACGGGTGATTGCATACCATCACAAACCACACTTGGCGAAAGACTTTCCTCTCATCTTCAATAAAAAGAGCAAGGTCAAACGGCTTGAATGACCATAAAGAATGAAGAAATGACAGCGGGTAAATGATAAACCCCAGCTTGAGTCGTTTCAGCCACTTTTTCCCTCTGAAATGAACCGTTTTCCTCAGAACATGTGCGTCAAACCCAACACCAATATGATTGAGAAAAAGAACAGATAGCGGGCTTTCCGCATGATCTTGAAATGAACCGAGAGAAAATGTTTTGGTGAGCATTCTCTTTTGCTTTCTGACTTCTTTTATCACATCATGACGCTGGATACCAAGCCCCTTCGCTGCGTCATTCCAATGACCAGCTGGAACAAAGCTTAGCTGCACATGATCGATTTCTTTTAAGCCATTCAGTACTTCATGAATGGTGCCGTCACCTCCAATGACGATCAGACGCTTCAGCCTATCATCTTGCATGGCGCTAATCTGTCTCGCCAAGACCTCTGCATGACCTTCGTGCAGGGTAAGAAACGATCGGTATGAAATCTCCACCCTTTGTAATTCTTTCTCTATGCTCCTCCAAGTACTGAGTCCTTTTCCATGTCCTGCTGCTGGGTTGACGATAAAGTACCATTCATTCATAAGTTAGCTCCACTCAAGTCTCATTTACGGTGACCTTCCATTATGCCTTTAATCGAGCCATTCCTGCCTTCTTTTGCTGTCTGATTCACCATAAGCAAGCAATGCTTTTGTCGCCTTAAATTGCTGGTGCTTTGTCGGCGCCGTATTTTTCCGCTGCTTTTTAAACCATTCCTCAGCCTTCTTCTTATCCACAACCTCCATCCCGTATGGAACTTCAGGTAAGTCAATATAAGAGGTGCGGCTGATGAGGATTTTTTTCACAGGAAGTTCTACACCACTTTGCTGTAAAATCTTTGACACCACGGTTCCTGAGCGTAGAAGGCTTGTACAAGGATTTAAGATGGACTGGACAGCTTTTCCTGTCGCCCGCTTTTCCCAAAAACGTTCCTTTGATCCGATAAATACGCTGTCTGGCTCTGCCTCTAAGAAGGATAAACAGATCACTTCCAGCGGCGTAATGATCACTGAACACAATTCCATCTCAGCTTTTTGAATGAGCAGCACCGGCTTGTACATCACAAAATAAGAATCCGGAAGCTGTCTTGCAAGGATACGCAGCTTTTCATCATATCGAATGTGATGGGAAACGGTTGAAATGTGTGATATCGTCGAGCTGGCCCACTTTAATTGAACATCGTAGAGATGATCTTTAAAAAAGTGAATCAGCTTCGTTTCATCGGTAGGGATGTTTCTAAAGACTCCTTGCTCTATATCTGTTGGCTCGTTAAAAAGACTTAGGTCCCGTTCCTTTTTCATATCGGCTTCTTTTTGCTTTCTCTTTAAGGAGAATTTCTTTCTCTTTTCTTCCTTTTGTTCAGCTTGTTCAAGGGTTTGGTCAAGCTGCTGTTGCGCCTGTTCTTTGGAAGCCTTTTTTAACTCATCCCATCTTTGATTTTTCAATCGAATAAACTGATTGATGTAATGATGGGGATCTTGTTCATATCGTGATATATAATCTTGAATTTTGATCATTTGCGCCATCTGCTGCTCACTCCAACTTCTAGAATCATTTAGTGTAAATTGTTTGATTGCGTGATAACGTGAGGTTTCTTTCGTACGTATTTCAAATAAAGCGATACTAGGAGAATAGCTGTCTTTGAATGATGAGCATAAGATCATTTTTTCACTGTGATTTCCCCTTCTCCTTACCTATTTCTATTTTGCTAATTCATACATGGCTTGTGCATATAGAGCTGTTGCTCTCAGTAAGTCATCGATTTCGATATATTCATCCTTTTGATGCGCACAATCTGGTCTGCCAGGGAATAGAGGGCCAAAGGCTACTCCTGCTTCTAAAGATCTCGCATACGTTCCTCCTCCAATAGCAATAAGGGAGGCTGGATCTCCAGTTTGTTCCTCATATACCCGCTGTAATGTTTTCACAAGTGGATGATCTTTTGAGACATGATGCGGAGGGCTGTCGTCAAATTTCTCAAGGGATGCCCCTTTGATGCTTTCAATCCCCTTTCTTACGTCCTTGCCGTCTGCTGTCACTGGATAACGGACATTTATCCCAAGTTTGGCTTCCTCATTTTGCGTATAGCGGATGGTGCCAACATTGAGGGTCAGGTCCCCGCTTATGTCATCCTGGTAAGCAATTCCCAGCTTTTGTCCTCTTGTATCTTGATCAAATAAAGCGTTTATTTGTGATGTAAAGGCAAGCCCTTGTTCATCTAATTCATGCTCACATAAGAAATTTGCCATATGAATGCCCGCATTAATGCCATACGCCGGCTCCATCGCATGTACTGATACACCATTTAATGTGAAACGCAGTTCACCCGCTATTTTCTTTGTCTCACCAGATAATTGATTTTCAGTGAGATAAGCTTCAAAAGCCGTTTTCAACGCTTCAGCATCATATTCCTGTGCCGTTGTCACAATAGCTGCGGCCTCATCTGGCACCATATTGAGCCTCATACCTGATGAAAACTGCTTGAGTGTATAGCGCTTATTTTCTTCTGATTGTTGATATGTAAATGAAACGATGGCATCGATGATCCCTTTTTCAGCATGAATAATGGGGAAATCTGCATCAGGCGCAAAGCCAATGTTCGGCATCGCCTCATGCTTAAAATAATGATCCACACAGCGCCAATCACTTTCTTCATCAGTTCCGATAATCATTCGAATCTTTTTTGATAACTGAATATCTGCATCTTTTAACATCTTAAGCGCATAGAAAGCCGCTATGGTTGGCCCTTTATCATCAATGGCCCCTCTTGCAAAAATTTTATTTTCTCTCATGTCTGCTGAAAATGGCGGGGTTGTCCAGCCGTCACCAGCAGGCACCACGTCCACATGGCATAGCACCCCTACAATGTCTTCGCCTTGTCCATATTCAATATGTCCTGCATAACCATCGACATTCTTCACAATAAAGCCTTCGTTTTTCCCTTTTTTCAGCATGTACTGAAGGGCCTCATCCACTTTTTCACCGAATGGCTTCCCTTCTTTTCCACCTTCTTCATCAAGAACACTTTCAATTTGTAAAAAAGATCGTGTATCATTGATCAAGTCTTCTTTTTTTCGTATGACTTCAGCTTCCCAATTCATTTTCCATTCCTCCTTCAAAAAAAGGTTGCAATCCACCCTCGCTGGAATGACAACATTCTTTACTATGGTATATATTGTAGCCGTCAAGCTAGGAATCCTTTCAAAAGGAGGCATTCCTTTTGACCAAGTCTTTACTGCCACAATTATTGCTACTGTCGTCGGTACGCTCTGGATGGCACTATTTCCAACTATCCGATTGCCATTGCACCAAGCATGGGGCTAAATGTCTATTTCACCGTCACAGTTTTCGGTGACGGCAGCATCAGCTACCAAACGGCGTTCAGTGCGGTATTTGTCACTGGTTTACTCTTTATTATTTTATCGTTAACATCCCTTAGAAAACAACTGATCGAAGCCATTCCAGATAATTTAAAGTACGGAATGACAGCAGGGATTGGACTTTTCATTGCGTTCATCGGTCTCAGACAGTCTGGCATCATGGCTACTCCCCAGAGAATCTTGTAAAGCTTGGATTTATTTCATATCCACTTGTGAAATGAGCAAAAGAGAAATGGACATAAGTGCATAGTCTTGTTCTCATCTTTGCCATCTTATTTTTAAAGGCACATTTCAAAAGAGCATTTTGTAAATTTCCTGTGTTTATTTTTTGTTTTTTCTAAAATGACAGACTTCTCCATACCCCTTATGTTTATTGGGTTTAACAGGATTCAAATCATGATATAAATATATTTTATTTCATGAAGACCAGTTAAAAAACACGTAAATTTGACTTTTTGGTGGAACTCCATGCATAATAATGTGTATAATAAAATAAAACATTAAAAAACACGAACATTTACCATTGTTGCATGTCCTTATTTCGCAGTTTTAGTGTAGTAAGTTGTGGTTAGTCAAGTCCATCCGATCTTATTGATAGGGAGTGGTTTTTTGAAACCTTCAACAAACCGTATGATGACTCGAATTAAATCAGTTTATATGTTCATTCAAGAGAAAGGTCTTGTGACGACACAAGAGCTGGTTGATGAATTCGGGATCACACCTAGAACCATTCAAAGAGACTTAAACGTGCTTGCCTATAACGATCTTGTTCATAGTCCAAGCAGAGGCAAATGGGAAACAACGAGAAAAAAAGTGAAAATATCATCTTAAGCTTATAATGAATTGTCCATATAACATAAAGAACCGGCAATATGCCGGTTCTTTGTCTATTCTCGATTGATTAAGCTATCTAATTCTTCTTCCGTCAATTCACGATACTCCCCGGGCGCTAAATCTTCATCTAATGAGACAGATCCCATTGACAAACGCTTTAAAAAGATCACTTCATTCCCTACCGCTTGCACCATCAGCTTCACTTGATGGTATTTCCCTTCAGTAATCGTTAAACGGATGCGTGTATCCGCCTCTTGATTGGCATCTACTTCAATCTTTGCCGGCTTCGTATGGTAGTCATCTAAAATGACAACCCCCTGCTCAAGACGCTTGATGTCTTGATCTCTTAAAGGGTATGTCAGATGAACTTCGTACGTCTTCGGGACATGCTTTTTCGGAGAAAGTAATTGATAAGCGAGCTGCCCATCATTTGTGAGGAGAAGAAGACCAACTGTATCCTTATCAAGTCTCCCCACAGGGAATGGCCCCCTTGCAATATCCTCCGGCTCAAGTAAATCGACAACCGTTTCATCTCGCAAATCCTCTGTTGCTGAAATAACGCCATCTGGTTTGTTCATCATTAAATAAATAAACTCTTTATACTCAACACGCTCTCCGTGTACGAGTACTTCATCATTCAATGGATCGACATGATCTTTCACCTGCTTCGCCACTTCTCCATTCACTGTGACAGCTCGAGCCTTGACCAGCTTCTTCACATCTTTTCTTGAACCAAAGCCGCTATTGGCAAGCAATTTATCAAGCCTCATGAATATCCACCTCTTCTTAACTCTTTTTTCTTAAAAATGTTGGCATACGGCTGCCAAGTATACGCTCTAGTAATCCAATCTTGTAAGAAAAGAACATATACACACCGCCTCCAGTGATCATTGAAATCAAGATGACGATACCAGCTTGTACAATTCCGTCTTCATAAGAAATCAATTGACTCACAAGCTGACATGTCACATAAGCCGCAACAGCCATGATCGCCGTTAAAATACTAATGAGAATAAAACGTTTGAAAATCCTGTGGAATGAATAGCCTGCATGACGCTTAATCATGATAAACATATACAAGATCGACGCACTGTAGCCTAGTGCAGTTGCAAGCACAGAACCATTTCCTTGCAGCCAGCTAATCAGCGGGATATTCAAGACTGTTTTAATCAAAATCCCTAACAAAAGACTGACGATAGCGAATTTTTGTTTGTTAATCCCTTGCAAAATCGCTGCGTTAATGGTGAATAAAGAAAACAATAACGCAACAGGTGCATACCAGAACAAAATAGAAATCCCTATCTCAGGATGAACAGACGGGTAGAAAAACCAATAAACTGGTCCTGCCAGAGCAGAGATTCCAAATGAAGCAGGCAGTACGAAGAATAACATAACCTGCATTGTTTGATCAATTTGCCGATTGAGCAGTTTATCATTACGTGCTGTAAATGATTCCGTAATGGTCGGAATCAAGGTTAAGCCAAAAGCTGTTGCAAGAGACACAGGAATCATCACTAGCTTCGGTAAATATAACGTCACAATGGAAAGTACCGCTGTACTAATATCTTGATGTCCTGATGCAATCATGGCTCTATTGATTGTATTTGTATCAATATATGAATAAATTGGAATTGCAAGTCCAACAAACACATACGGTGCTGCATAGCTAAACAACTCTGTAAACATTTGCTTATAAGACAAATCAGAGTAAGCGCCTGTATTCGGCTGCATAGCAAGGAGACGGTCCTTCCGCTTCAGCCAATATAAATAAAGGGTAAATAATCCGCCAAATGCCCCGATCAGTGCTGCAAAAGTTGCATAACCGACAGCAATGACAAGTCCGCCGTCAAGCACCTTTAAAATAATAAACGTCGCTGTTAATAGGAAGATGATTCTGACAAGTTGTTCGATGACTTGAGAAACAGCTGTTGGCCCCATCATCGAGTGCCCTTGGAAGAACCCTCGCACAAGACTCATGATTGGTACAACCAGAAGACCTAAACTCACCATCCGAATCACATATACCACTTGATCGACAGTCAAACCGCCTGTTTCATTTGATCCGCCAAGCTGAATCTTGGCAAAAATCGGCGCAGTCAAATATAAAATAGAAAAGGCGATAATACCGGTGACAAGCATGACCGACATACCCGCTCTGAACATTTTCCTTGTTGTCTGATAATCGCCAATTGCATTATATTTGGAGACAAATTTTGATACCGCTGTTGGGAAACCAAGCGTAGCAATACTTAAAAAGATCGTATACTGATTGTATCCATATTGGAATAGTGCACCACCAGTAGCTCCAACCATTGCGCTAAATGGAATTAAGTAAATCATACCAAGAAAACGAGAGAGATAAGTCCCTATCGTTAAAACCAACGTACCACGAAGCAGTTTATTAGACATGCGCTTAACCACCATTTTTCTAATGAATATTCAACTTAACTATTTTACCACATCATTTCATCGCACAGGTAACAAAACCCATACAGAAGTCACAAAACCAATCAATTCATATTTCAGCCTTCCCCAATCTTCGTTATAATAGAGAAATGACTGAAGTAGAAAGAGGAATGTAACATGAAACATTATGATGTCATTGTCATTGGCGGTGGACCTTCTGGGCTGATGGCCGCGATTGCATCAGCAGAGCACGGTGCATCTGTTCTTTTAATTGACAAAGGAAATAAACTTGGCAGAAAGCTGGCCATTTCTGGCGGTGGACGCTGTAACGTTACCAATCGCCTTCCAGTAGAAGAAATCATTCAACATATTCCCGGAAACGGCCGTTTTTTATATAGTGCATTTTCTGAGTTCAACAATGAGGATATCATTACATTTTTTGAAAACCTTGGCATTGAACTGAAAGAAGAAGACCACGGACGCATGTTCCCTGTCTCAAACAAAGCACAATCTGTTGTGAATGCCCTGTTAGACAGGCTCCGAACTTTGAATGTCACCATTCGAACGAATGAAAAGATTAAAAACGTTCTGTATCAAGACGGACAAGCAGCAGGAATTGTTACAAATAACGATGAAAAAATTTCAAGCAAGGCTGTTGTCATTGCTGTTGGTGGAAAAAGTGTGCCGCATACTGGATCTACTGGTGACGGCTATGCTTGGGCAGAAGCCGCTGGCCATACGATTACAGAGCTTTTCCCAACAGAAGTACCGGTCACATCAGATGAGCCATTTATGAAAGAAAAAGTGCTTCAAGGGCTCTCTTTACGAAGTGTGGCTGTGAGTGTTTTAAACAAAAAGGGAAAACCAGTCGTCACACATGTCATGGATATGATCTTTACTCACTTTGGCTTATCAGGCCCAGCTGTTCTTAGATGCAGCGGATTTGTTGTCAAAGAGCTGAAAAAGCAGCCGACAGTCCGCCTGCAAATTGATTTATATCCAAAGTTTCATGACGAGGAGCTATTCCAAAAGCTTCACTGTGACCTAAAGGACGCACCGAAAAAGTCAATTAAGAATGTACTGAAGCCTTGGATGCAAGAACGCTATTTGTTGTTCCTTTTAGAAAGGAACGAGATTGATCCACAAGACACATTTTCTGGTCTTGCCAAGGATAAACTGCGTGCTTTTGCCCATGATTGTAAACATTTTATCGTTCATGCAAATGGTACACTTTCCTTAGACAAAGCGTTTGTCACAGGAGGCGGAGTCTCTGTCAAAGAGATTGAACCGAAAAAAATGGCGTCTAAAAAAATGGCCGGTCTTTATTTCTGCGGAGAAATTTTAGACATTCACGGTTATACTGGCGGCTACAATATTACGTCAGCACTTGTGACAGGCAGGCTTGCTGGCATGAATGCTGCACTAGAAGCAAAGGAGAGATATCAATGATCAGACGTGCACTTCCGATTGTACTTGCGGTTGTGATTAGTTTGACAGCTGCCTTTTTCATGAAGCTGTCGATTACCCCATTAAAAGTGGCTATCGTTTTGGCTTTTACCATTTTCGCTGTTTGCTTAAAAGAATATGTATACCGCCTTCGTAAACGGATTGAGGAAAAGACGTCCTCACACACCGATGGTTGAAAAATGGTAAGGAAACATGTTACGGTAAAGTAGAGGTCGAGTGAGAAACTCGCCTTTTTTTGTTTGAAAAATAATGAGATAGGGGATATTAAATAAAATCCTCTGCTTAAAAGTGTAGAGCAACAGGAGAGTGAGATGGTGTGAAAAACGTATCAAGTGTATTTTGGATTGTGATTGCGATCACATTTATAGCGGTCCTATGGGGAGCCTTTTCTCCAGAAACACTGCAAAGTATGACAGATCAAATTCAAACTTACATTACAAATGACTTTGGCTGGTATTATTTATTAGTCGTATCACTGCTTGTCGGCTTTTGTCTATTCTTTATTTTTAGTCCAATCGGAAAAATGACGTTAGGAAAGCCTGATGAAAAGCCTGAGTTTGGTCTTTTTTCTTGGTTTGCGATGCTATTTAGTGCTGGTATGGGAATTGGCCTTGTTTTTTACGGAGCGGCTGAACCGATCAGTCACTTTGCCATTCAATCACCAACAGTCGAGACTGAAACCGCACAAGCCTTCCGCGATTCCCTTCGTTATACCTTTTTCCACTGGGGACTTCATGCATGGGCCATTTATGCGATTGTCGCACTTTGTATTGCATACTTCAAATTTAGAAAAGATGCGCCTGGATTAATTAGTTCAACCTTATACCCATTATTCGGAAATAGAATTCATGGATGGATCGGAAAAACCATAGATTGTATCGCCGTGTTTGCAACAGTAGTTGGTGTAGCCACTAGTTTAGGACTAGGTGCTGCGCAAATTAATGGAGGGTTAAGTTATTTATTCGGTATACCAAATAACTTCTTGACTCAGCTCATCATTATTGCAATCGTCACGGTTCTGTTCCTTATCTCTTCTTGGAGTGGAATTAGTAAAGGTATTAAATATTTAAGCACTACAAATATGATTTTTGCTGCTTTGCTCATAATGTTTTTACTTTTTGTTGGACCAACTGTTTATATATTAAATTCATTTACAGATTCAATTGGACAATACTTATCAAATATTGTGCAAATGAGCTTTAGATTATCCCCAAATGACCCTGAAAAGAGAGAATGGATTAATGGATGGACAATCTTCTATTGGGCATGGTGGATCTCTTGGTCCCCTTTTGTCGGAATTTTTATTGCAAGGGTATCGCGCGGAAGAACCATTCGAGAGTTTTTAATTGGTGTCTTAGTAGCTCCTTCAATACTCGTTTTTCTATGGTTCTCTATCTTCGGTGTATCTGCCATGGACTTACAACAAAAAAAGATTGTCGATATTGCTGGTATGTCGACTGAAACAATGCTGTTTGGTGTATTAAATCAATACCCACTCGCCATGATTACGTCGATCCTGGCCCTTATCTTAATTGCTGTATTCTTTATCACATCAGCAGATTCAGCCACATTCGTTCTTGGGATGCAGACAACCTATGGCTCATTAAATCCTGCTAATAGTGTGAAGATCAGCTGGGGCATCATCCAATCAGCTGTCGCTGCAGTGCTTTTATTTTCAGGCGGGCTTGAAGCCTTGCAAAACACAGCAAAACTCGCAGCTTTGCCATTCTCAGTTGTTATTATTTTGATGATCGTATCACTATATAAATCGTTAAATGATGAACGAAGGGCCATTAAACAAGCAAAAATAAGATCAATAAACCACGAAGCCCAAGAGTAAAAAAAGCATAATAGAAAGAGCCGTTTCTTATCTGAACGGCTTTTTTCTTATATCCATTTAAGATTGTCATGATCTACTCGGTCTTCCTAGTCTTCAAAGGTTTTCTATCGCACGGAACAGAAGACAAAGGGCTAAAATAAAGATTATTTTTAGCCCTTTGTCAAAAAGATGCCGTCTATTTTTTATATAAAATGAGCGCTGAAAAACAGTAAAGCTGTTCTCCTCCTTGCTCACAGATCACTGCTACATTGTACTTAATGTCAATGACTTGGTCGTCGTCCATTCCTTTTAAAAAAAGATTGATTTCGCTCTGTAAATCTTTTTCGTGTTCTTCATCAAATACAGCTACCTTTAGCACAAATGCCACTCTCCCTTCTCTTGCTACTCTATCTTTATGCACATAGAGACGGGCATATGAACAAAAAAAGCCTTCCATCTCATGGATGAAAGGACTCCTATTTACAGCTTCGGTTTTGTTTCTCCTGTCCATGCAAGCATGCCACCAATTACATTGGTCGCTTGATAGCCTTGGTCTTCTAAGTAATAGCAGACATTTTCACTACGTTTACCAGAACGGCAAATAATATAATATTCTTGTGTTTTGTCAAACGCATCCAGTTTCTCAGGGATATCTCCCATTCGAATGTGGACTGCTTCTGGAACCATGCCTTCTGCTACCTCCTCATCCTCACGCACATCGACGAGCTGAATGGCCTCTTCTTGCCTTAGTTTTTGTTTTAATTCTTCTATTGAGATTTCTTTTACTGACACGACTTTCATCTCTCCTTTTATTCACGGTGACACCATTATAGCAAATCATTCACATCATGTTGAAGTAATCACCCGTTTAGATTGAAGGAAAAACGTGATCATTTTTTCACATCTACTAGTTGCTCACTTTCAAACTCTACCTTTTTGAATTGCCATTGTGAGAATGCTAATACTAAAAAACAGTGCGATTCCTGGTAAATAAGCAAATAGGATAAAACGGAAACCATTTCTCCTAAAAGACTAAGCGTTGTTCACGTTTGCTTTCCTTTTCCATTGACGTCACTCCTCATTGGTCAACTTTTAAAATACAAGATCGATGGAGGAATCACCTTGTTTTCGACAAAATTATGTCCCAGGAAATAAATAACACCCACCGGTTTATACCGATGGGTGTGTTCTTTAATTCGCAACAATATTGACAAGCTTCCCAGGGACCGCAATCACTTTGAGGATTGTTTTCCCTTCAAGCTGTTCTTTGACTCGTGCATCATTTTTCGCAATCTCCTCTAACTGCTCTCTTGTTGCCTCAGCAGGAACAGTTAATTTTGCTTTTACTTTCCCATTCAGCTGTACGACAATTTCTACTTCATCGTCGACAAGCTTTGACTCGTCATATTGTGGCCATGCTTCATAAGAAATCGATCCTTCATGACCAAGTTTATTCCAAAGCTCTTCCGCTAAATGCGGTGCAATTGGAGAAAGGAGTTTCACAAACCCTTCAGCATATTCTTTCGGCAATGTATCAGCCTTATAGGCATCATTAATAAACACCATTAGCTGTGAAATTCCTGTGTTGAAACGTAAACTTTCATAATGATCCGTGACCTTCATCACCGTTTCATGATAGCTGCGCTCTAATGCACCGCCTGATTGCTCTATTACTTTTTCACTGATTGAGCTATCTTCATTTGTGAATAGACGCCATACACGGTCAAGAAAACGACGAGCACCTTCAAGTCCTGTTTCAGACCAAGCAATTGATGCATCTAAAGGTCCCATGAACATTTCATAAAGTCTTAATGTATCGGCACCATAGGATTCTACGATGTCATCTGGATTGACAACGTTCCCTTTTGATTTACTCATTTTTTCATTATTTTCACCAAGAATCATTCCTTGGTTGAACAATTTCATGAAAGGTTCTTTTGTTGGGACAACCCCGATATCATACAAGAATTTATGCCAGAAGCGCGCATATAAAAGATGCAATACCGCATGTTCCGCTCCTCCAATATACACATCAACCGGAAGCCATTTCTTTAGCTTTTCGGGAGATGCGAGTTCTTCGGTGTTATGTGGATCAATATAACGTAAGAAGTACCAGCAGCTGCCTGCCCATTGCGGCATTGTATTGGTTTCACGGCGTCCTTTTTTACCTGTGACAGGATCTACAACCTCAACCCATTCTTTCATATTGGCTAAAGGTGATTCACCTGTTCCACTTGGCTTAATTTCAGTCGTCCTAGGCAAAATCAGTGGAAGGTCTTCCTCTGATACAGCTGAGGATGTTCCGTCTTCCCAATGAATAATTGGAATGGGCTCACCCCAGTAGCGCTGACGGCTGAAAAGCCAATCTCTTAAACGATACGTAACTTTCTTTTCACCTTTTTGATGTTCTTCAAGCCATGCAATGGCTTTTTCAATCGCTTCTTCTTTCCCTAAGCCATTTAAGAAATCAGAGTTTATGTGTTTTCCATCACCTGTATAAGCTTCTTTTTCAATGTCTCCGCCTTCTACAACCTCTTTGATTGGAAGATCAAATGTTTTGGCAAATTCATAGTCACGCTCATCATGAGCAGGTACAGCCATAATGGCTCCAGTTCCATATGTGGCTAATACGTAATCTGCAATCCAGATCTGCATCTTTTCACCATTTAAAGGATTGATGGCATACGCACCTGTGAAAATGCCCGTTTTCGTTTTAGCAAGATCTGTCCGCTCTAAATCACTCTTAGATTGAATCTCTTTGATATATGCTTCCACTGCTTCTTTTTGAGCAGCTGATGTAATTTTTTCAACAAGTGCATGTTCTGGTGCAAGAACTGCATACGTTGCACCAAAAAGTGTATCAGGACGCGTTGTAAAAACGGTGAATTGCTCGTCATGTCCCTCTACTTTAAAGTGAACATGCGCACCTTCAGAACGTCCAATCCAGTTACGTTGCATATCTTTGATGCTTTCAGGCCAATCAATCTCTTCTAAATCCTCTAACAGCCTGTCCGCATATGCCGTAATTCTGAGCATCCATTGCTTCATTGGACGCCTTTCAACAGGATGCCCTCCTCGTTCACTTTTTCCATCAATGACTTCTTCATTTGCAAGGACAGTGCCGAGAGCTGGGCACCAGTTCACTGGTACTTCATCAATATACGCCAACCCTTTTTCGTACAATTTCAAGAAAATCCACTGTGTCCATTTGTAGTAATTCGGATCTGTCGTGTTGATTTCTCGATCCCAATCATACGAAAACCCTAGCGATTGAATTTGACGGCGGAAATTATTGATGTTTTCTTCTGTAAAGGCCTTCGGATCATTTCCTGTATCTAGTGCATACTGTTCCGCTGGAAGACCAAATGCATCCCATCCCATCGGATGAAGAACATCATACCCCTGCATACGTTTCATACGTGATAAAATATCCGTTGCTGTGTAGCCCTCAGGATGCCCAACATGAAGCCCTGCTCCTGATGGATATGGAAACATATCCAGCGCATAAAACTTTGGTTTATTTTCCGAGTCAGATGTGGCGAATGTTTTATTTGTCAGCCAATATTCCTGCCACTTCTTTTCAATTTCCAGATGCTGAAAACTCAATGTGAAAACCTCCTTTAATATGTACGGCTTTATCTGCTAAAATGACCACTGCAAGAATTCAGATTTTTCTAAAATCAACAAAAAACCCTCATCCCTGGAAAGGGACGAGAGATTTTTTGTTTCCCGCGGTACCACCCTTGTTAGCGTAACTTGCTGTTCATACGCTCACTTAATATCTTTAACGCAGACATGCGACAGAAGCTCAACGCAACTGCAACTCTGAGGCGAGTTCAGAAGCAGATTTGATTGACTTTCACCAGCCGTCAATTCTCTAAAGACAAATACTGCTTTCCTACTACTCCTCTTCACTGTTCTTATCGTAACCGTCATCTAAGTAGTATTTTATAGAATTATGATCATAAGTGCAAGCAGGTTTGTATACAATGGAATGTACCCTAGGCAGGGTAAAGTAGAGGATATTATTCGTGTGGAGATCGGTTATGACGGTTGGAGTCCCCATCCTGTGAACGCTGTTCTCTCACAAAATCAAAGCTTCGCAGAACTGCTTCTCCCCCGTAACCTGAAATAATTGATAAGATGATCAAGTGCAGACTAGAATCGGGATTTGAGGATAAGACAAGCAGTGTAGCGGCAATCATCCCTACGAGCCAATCTTCAATAAACCCTAGGTAAATAAACTTTTTTGTCATTCTGGGCTTCTCTAGCCTGCCTTTTTTCTTTACGTGACCGAGAATGCCCATGACCCCTCCAATGGCGCAAGCAATAATGACTTGTTGCAGCATTTTCATCACCTTCCTAAAGCCCTTAGAATAGTAAAGCGACTTCAGGCTGTCTAGCCCCCTTGTAATGCCATTCTGCTGTTCCGTCATAATCCATGTAAAAGGTCTATTCTCACTAACGAAGAAAAAAAGCTTGTTTCTTCCATTATACGTGAATGACCTATAAACAATCTTGATGCATTGGAATCATTTTCTCCTAATCCATATTAACTATTTTTGTCATTTTATGAATGTTAAGTAAATGATTCCTCACTTTTCTAAAAAAGTCTCCTTACTAACTATATTCTAATGGAGGACAAACTATGATGACAAATTTAACAAAGCGTTTGCAAAGATTGAAACAGAATATATATAATGCTACGTTTATAAGGAATTTGGTTGAAAAACACCATTTAAATGTCTGATAATAGCAGTAAATGAGGGTAATATGGTCAACTCGAACTCATAACAAAAGCGCTAGATCGTGCGGGATTGGTGTTGTCATTACAAGGATAAACCCTATCGTTGATGTGAAGCATGACTTTACACAATGACTGGATACAAAACAGATCAAATACTTGGCCATAATTGCCGATTCCTCCAGTGGAAAAACACAGACCAAAAGTAGCTTGCTTTAATACGTCATGGAATACAAAACAAAACACCTATTACCACACAGCTAAAAAATTATAAAAAAGATGGCACTTTTTTTGGAATGAACTCAATATAGATCCTCTATACATTGAACAAGAAACATTTTTCATTGGCTTTCAAAAGGATATAAAGAAACAGAAGGAATATGAACAGCTTCTAGAAGATTCATTAAAGAAAGTCACCTCGCTTTCGACACCGATCGTCCGATCGTCCCAATCAAAAATGGTGTGTCCACTCCTTCCACTCATTGGAAAACTATCTGAAGATTGCTTTGATGCTATTGTCACTAAGTTAACTTGTATATTAAATGATTCTGTCGCAGCACGCATTTTCAACTCTCCTCAACCTAACTAGAACAAAACAGATCATTCCTGGGATCAAACCACAGCTTTCGATAAAACTCAATGACTTGAAGACAGATTTCCAAAACACCTCACTTATTTAACCATAAAAGAAGCAATTAAAGAATTGCCGATAGCTGAAAACCCTGTATAAACAGATTTTTTTATTTAATATACCCCACAAAATGGTAAAAATGGTTTATAATAGGTTGAATTAAAGATTTAAGGGGGCTGCTAGATGATCATTTTGCTCATCATAGGTCTTTTATGCTTTTGCTTCGCCATAGGATATGCCGCTAATTTCTTATTACTAAAACGCCAAAATCAAAGAATTTTTTCCAAGAGACGCTTTTATCCTTTTTTGATCATCGGTCTCGTCTTTTCCATCATGTCTTTACCGTTTGTTGCACAAGCAGATCCATCTTCCGAACCACTCTTTAAGGATCAAAAACAAGTCACCTCTGAAATTTCTCGTTTGAAGTCAGATAAAGAGACGCTTACTTCCTCTTTAGAAGATGTGACAAAAGAAAAAGAAAAACTAACAAAAAAGCTAGAAAACATCACCTCAGAAAAGGAAACGGTCAAACAGCAAGAACAAACCATTCAAGAGCTTGAAGAGAAAATAGACAAGCTGACCTCTAGCAATGAAATACTCAAAAAAGAAAACAAGAAAGTAAACAAAGAAACTCAGTCACCGGCCGTCCAGCGCTCCGCTCCTAAAGATGATGGAACGAATACAGGCGGTCATGAGTCACAAAAAGAGACAAAAAAAGAATCAGCTACCTGTCACATCAAAGGGAGTGTCAATGGCATTTATCACACGCCGAGCAGCAGATACTACTCACGGACAAAAAAATTCAAACGAATGTTCTGCTCTGTAGAAGAAGCAGAGCGTGCAGGGTATCGGGCACCTAAGCAATAGCTGTTTCACGATAAAAAAACCTCCTGTCAGCCCACTAGGGATACAGGAGGTTTTTTTTAAATTTCTCTTCTTAATGCTGTTAATACATTCGTTTTCGTTGCTTTACGTGCTGGATTGAGTCCAGATATTATCGCTACCCCTGCGCTAATCAATGTCGCTGTGATCACAAGGCTTACCGGAATATAGGAGAAGGTAATCGAGAATTGTTCACTTGATCCTCCATCAGACGCAGATGACAAAATGGCTGGAATGATTAAATTCACTGCGAAACTAATGATATACGAGATAATAATACCGATAATCGATCCAATCACACCAATATAAGCACTTTCCATTAGGAACATTCGCTTGATTATCGAAGGATTAGCTCCAATGGCTTTCATGATACCAATCTCTTGTGTTCGCTCTGTTACCGCCATGGTCATCGTATTGAAAATACCGATTGCAGAAATAATGACCGCAATACATCCGACAAAAATGAGTCCAATTTTGAAGGCCATAAAGAACTTATCCATTCCTTTGAGCTGGCTCGTTACAGAGATGACTTGATAGCCGTCACCTGTCAATTTATCAGTCAGCGCACCGACATTGTCGAATTTGTCTGCATAAACAGATATCGACTTGTCGATATTGCCGGCTTCAGCAGACATATCCAGCACTTGACCAAATTGCTTTTGATAAGCATTCGGGATCAAAATTGAATTATCCATCTGCCACTCCAAATTCGGCTTTTTCAGAACGCCAACTACACGGAAATCAAATGTTTTTTCTTTGACGACTTCATTTTCTTCATTGAGTTTTGGCACGTTGATTTGAATGACTTTATTTAAAATCTCCTTCGTGTAGCCTTTTGGCTCTTTTAATGATTCTCTATCACTTGAAGGATCATTCACTTCTTTTTCATAGGCTTTGCGTTCTTTTTCAGTCCACAGGCGTTCTGCCATATGATACCCAACCACAATTTCATTCGCTGATGTTGGAACTCTTCCTCGGTCTAGCTCAAGACCCGCTTCTTTTTCTTTTTTCATATCCGTAAAGGCAACCTGCACTTCACTTGAGCGGTCATCGAGCTCAACTTTTAACAATGGATTAATAGACGTTCTTGCGACAACAGATTTCACATGATCATATTTCTTTAAATCATCAACCTTGATGTCTCCCTTTTCTTCACCTAACACTTTAATTTCTGTGATGATTTGCTGTTGCATAATTTCATCCTGAGCCGATTTTTGCAGACCAAAACCGACAGATGCTAGAACGATTAAGAAAGAGCATGCCATTGTCGTCGCAAGAATGGTCATAAACACACGCAATTTATTTTTCTTCATATTTCTTCTAATGAATTTGACCTGATCTTTAAATTTCATTGGACTGTTCCCCTTTCTTTAACACACCATCATGAAGCTGGAACGTTGTGTCTGCGATTGAAGCGACTTCATCGTCATGTGTAATGATAACAAATGTAATTCCTTTTTCACGATTAAGCTGCTGGATAAAGGCTAAAATTTCTCCTTCTGTTTCTGAATCCAGACTGCCTGTCGGTTCATCCGCTAAAATAATAGATGGATTTAAAATCAATGCTCTTGCAATACTCACACGCTGCTGCTGTCCACCTGACAGTTCATTCGGATAATGCCCTGCGTGATGTTCAAGGCCTACTCGTTTGAGCATGTCTTTTACTTTCTCCTTTCGATCAGACGGCTTCACACCTTTTAAAGTGAGCGGAAGCTCAATATTTTCAAATGTTGTTAAGCTCCCGATCAATTGAAAGCTTTGAAAGATAAAGCCAAAGTGATCTAATCGAAAGTCCGCCCATTCTTTTTCATTAAAGCCTGTCACATTGGTTCCATCGATGACAATTTGTCCACTCGTTGGCGTAATATATCCTGACATTAAATTGAGTAAAGTGGATTTCCCAGAACCACTTCTCCCAACGATACAAGCAATGTCGCCTCTTTTGATGGATAAGTCAATGCCTTTGAGTACAGGTATTTCGTTCTCTCTTCCCTTTGTACCAATTTTAAACACATGATCTAACGCTTGAATCTGAATCATCTTTAATCCCCTACTCTCTGTTTATCTTTTTCGATATATCAATAAATAACTCGTCAGTCCACCTACGATTCCACCGATTAACATGCCAACGACATAACCAAATATTGAATTCTCTGAAGCGAATCCAGCCCATCCAAATCCTAGAACACCAAAGAGAATCACCATAATCTGAATTGGTCGATCGATTGTTTGATGAAGAAAGAAGCGGCCATTTCGTTCGTTTGGATGTTTGATAAAGCTAAACAAGCCAATCAGATAAAAGAGGACCATCATGACAATTGGTATGATGAACCCTTCACCAGTGAACCAACTCGGATATAAATATTGAAATTGTCCAGGTATGATATAAGTAATTGGAGAAATGGACGGTATCCAATAAGTGAAGAAGTTCTTATCCACCCAAATCCCACTTGTTTTCATGATAAAATCTAAATGAACGATCGGTAGACCAATCACTAAAAAGGGTAAAATGGCTGTACTGAATGCAACGATCGCTTGGGAAATTGCGCTGCCTGTTAAAGTACCAGCGGCAAAAAACAAACTATAGATCATCAATGAGGACACCAGCGCAAACAAATAACTGCTGTTAAAACCAGGTGTCTCTATTGGGTTAAGGCCTAATATGAGTAAATAAGTGAGAACATATGAGGCGACATGAATGATCGCAATAATTCCAGCACCTAAGAAAAATTTGGTATGGTAGATGGTGCTTCTGCTAAACGGCAAAGATAATGTAAAGTCCATTTGCCCTTTATTCCTCTCAAATCCAAGCTGAATCACAGCAAATAAGATTCCCATTAACCATGAAAGAGAGAGGAAAGTATCTTTCATAAAGATATAAGAAAAACGTGGTGTATCCACAACACACCATATATTATTTAAACACTTTTGAAAGGATGAATATTCCATTAAGACTGAAAAGGGTGTCGCAAGCACCGCAACAAGCACTACTAAAATGAATGTCAGCTCTGATTGCTTCCATTCCTTATATAATAATTGCCGCTTTACCATCTGCGTTTCCCTCCAAACTTCGCAATAAATACTTCTTCTAAATTCACAGGCAGTTCATACCATACTTTCGGCTGCAGCGATTTCAAATACTCGTTTGCCTCTACATCTGTTTTGAGTATAAGCACTGTATAGAAAACACCCGCCTGATCTAAAATAGCGACACCTTTTTTTCTAATACTTAAGTTCATATCCTCTTCAAATACCATTTGGATTTTGACATAGTCATTTTTTAACTCATCTAAATCCATGACACTTGTGAGGTGATTTCCTTCTAAAAAACCGATTCGATTACACATCCGCTCAATATCCTCTAAACGGTGAGATGTGATTAAAACACTCGTTTTTCGTTCTGCTACCTCATCAATCATCAGCTGAAGTACGTCATTTCTTGTGACCGCATCAATTCCATCTGTCGGCTCATCTAACAAAATGACCGCTGGTTTGATCGCAAAGCTTAAAATTAATGACAGTTGTTTCTTTAAACCTGTCGACAATTCACGGTATTTCACTTTTTCCGGAATCACATACCGGTTCACAAGCTCATTGGCATATGTCACGTCAAACTTCGGATAGATTTGTTTTAACAGCTTCACAAGCTGTCCATAATTGTACCTGTCAAAGTAAGGATTCACGACCGGCATATACACAATATTTTGCTTCACTAATGGGTGGTCTTTCACGAGCACATCTTTAAAATAAATCGCCCCTTCATCCGGAAGAAGAATTTGCTGAATCAACCTGAGAAGTGTTGTTTTTCCTGAGCCATTCCGGCCAAGCAGACCGAAGATCTCCCCTTCGCCTATCCTGAAGGAAACATCACTGAGTACTTCGCGTCCATTTAATTTCTTAGATACATTTCTGACCTCAATCAACTTGTTTTCCTCCTTTTAGACTTGAACCGATCTCTTCTAGCCATTCCTTAAGTTGATGAATGTCAATACCGGCATAATGAGCTTCTATGATGAGTTGTCTTAATTGCTCCTTCATCTCCAATACCTTCCCCTCATTCAGCTTTAACTGTGCTCTTTCTGTCACATACGTACCGCGGCCTCTTAGTGTTTCAATAATCCCTTCCCGTTCAAGCTCTTTATACGCTTTGCTGACCGTGTTTGGGTTAGCGATGATGATCGTGGCCAGCTCTCTCACCGAGGGCAGTTTGTCACCGGGTTTCATTACACCTTTTAGGCACAATATTTTTAACTGCTCAATGATTTGTTCATATATTGGCGCAGCGCTTCTTGGATCTATTTGGATCATCATGACTCCCTTCTTTACACCTTCATTTTCATCTATTTCATCTATTTAAACTCATCATCAAAAACATATGCTGAAAATCCTTTTTTGGAAATAAAAGCTTACAAGGATGAAAAAGAAAGTACAAATTAACAAAATCGCTACCAGTTCCATTTGGGGACAGAAGGTTCTTTTTTAAAATTTATTTTCTCTAAGCTGTTAGCTGTTAACACATATGTTCTCGGTGCCTACGTGTTGGATTGAGTTCGACACCGATGTCGCAGATATGACAAGATAACAATTGACACTCTTTTATTGAACAGATGATGTTTTTATCACACTTGATATTTTCGTGGAATATTTGTTTATTTCAGTATTGTCAGCCATTTTCCATAAGTCCCACACCGCCAAATCCATTCTAATGGACCATACTTAAAAAATCTAAGCCATAGTGAAGAAAAAATAATCTGAGCTATCACGACAATCGCACACGTGATTGTTGAAACCGTATATGAAACTACAATACCATCTGGGATAAATATCGCTATAATAGCCAGTATAACTGATTGACCAATGTAGTTTGTAAATGCCATCCGTCCAAATGAATTTAACGGTGATACCCATTTTTTCATCAAAGGTTCAAGCAGAACAAGAAAACTAACATAAAAAACAGAAAAAATCGGAGCCAACATCATAGACAAATCTGTCATGTCATAAAAAGCCGAATTTGATGCTAACTGTGCTTCGCTTAATTTAACACCTTCAAAACTTAACCCAAGTGTAGGTGATTTCAGCCAAAGGAAAACGGCTGAAATAGTAGTTGCCACAAATGAAAGAACAGCCACCATCACCCATATTTTTCGCATTTTGATATAAGTCTCAAATATACGATATTGGCCGAATGCTATACCAAGAATCATTAAAGGTAAAGGTAAAAATACTTTAACTCCTAAATAGCTCCCTATCATAATCCCCACTATACCAAGTGTGAGATTAATCCATCTCGGAAGTCTATCAAAAAAAACAACAGGCAATCCTAAAATCGCATATACCAATAAAGCTTCACCAGGTTGTATTATCTGATGTATTCCTCCTACTATAGCCAAGATCAACATTCGTCGAATAAAAAGGGCATAAGGATGATTGGTTTTTTCTTTGGCTCTTGTAATAAAAATCCAAATTCCCAATCCAAACAAAAAGGAAAATATAGCGTAAAAACGTCCTTCCACAAAAATATATAAGAAACGCTGAACCAAAATATCTCCCTGTGTTCCTGATAAGTGAACATGTGGTGCCCAAAGAACAAGCACATTAAGAAAAGGAAGACCAATTAAAGCAAATCCTCTAATTAAATCAATCACATTGATTCGATCTTTATTTATTGTTGGTTTCACTAAAGCTGCTCCTTCCTTCAACTTTTACATATCAATGAATAAAAACTCACCTGACGCTATCCACTCACAGAAATTCTGTGTTCCTAGTGATGTTCAAAACCAATAGTTGAGCATCACCTCTGAAAGCTTCTCGGCTTTAACGATTCTTGGATCTATTTGAATCATGATGAATCCCTCTTTCCTCATTCACGTTTTTGCAGTCCTATCACTTGATCATGTCCATGCATTAAAGGAGCCGAATTAGGTATAAAATCTTTTTGAACTTCAAAACCAATGAAAACGAGAACGAAAAAAAATGTACATGCTAACGCAGCAGCCAGCACCATCCACTTCATATTGATTGGTTTTTTTTCTTTTTTCATGGTTAAACACCTTCTTCACTTTTAAGTGTCTATAGTGTATTAGTTGATGTAGTACACTTAATACAATACAGACACTCGCTCGAGATGTCAATAACCTTTCGAAAAAAAAAACAGACCCTTAATATAAGGATCTGTTCATCATTCGTATGAAATACCTAAAATCATTTGATTTTGCAGGGTTTGAATTTGAACCCGCGTCCTATCTAAACGCTCTCTCTGTTGATCATTAGCCACATCCATTAATTTATCTAATTCATTCACTGCTTCCTCAAGCATGAGCTGCGCTTTAGAAAATTCTTCTTCATTATAATGCTCTTGGCGAGAGCTCAAATCAAATTGTTCACTAGCAAATTCAAGGGTTTCAGTACTTTTTTTCATAAATTCATGGATCGAATTTCTTGTTGCCATCTTGCATTCCCTCCATTTCAGTTCCCGCTTATTTTACCCGCGTAAAGCTTTTTCACTAAAGAAAATGTTGGACAGATTCAATTGTTCTCCTTCGTGATTTTTGTTAAAATTTTAGGATGCTTATTATTATGCAAGGAGGTTACTGACTTGGATCAGCATAACCCTTTTTTATATTCAAACAGCGAAAAACGTTATCACACATGGAACTATCATTTGCGTGAGCACTTTGGTCATAAAGTATTTAAAGTGGCCTTAGACGGTGGCTTTGATTGTCCAAACCGTGATGGTACTGTAGCCCACGGAGGCTGTACATTTTGCAGTGCCGCTGGGTCTGGTGATTTTGCGGGAAACCGCGCAGATGATCTCATCACTCAATTTAATGAAATCAAGGACCGGATGCACACAAAATGGAAAGACGGAAAATACATGGCGTATTTTCAAGCGTATACAAACACACATGCGCCACTTTCTGTCTTAAAAGAAAAATATGAAACCGTCATGAATTTAGATGGAGTGGTTGGTTTATCCATTGCCACAAGACCTGACTGTCTACCAGATGACGTTGTGGATTATTTAGCTGAATTAAACGAGCGGACTTACCTATGGATGGAGCTTGGCCTTCAAACCGTACACGAACGGACAGCTATGCTGATCAACCGTGCCCATGATTATGAATGCTATGTAGAAGGTGTAGAAAAACTGCGAAAACACGGAATTCGTGTCTGCTCACATATCATCAACGGATTGCCTCTTGAAAATCGAGACATGATGATGGAAACAGCAAAAGCTGTCGCTGAATTAGATGTGCAAGGCATTAAAATCCATTTACTTCACCTTTTAAAAGGAACACCAATGGTCAAGCAATACGAAAAAGGGAAGCTTGAGTTTTTAAGCCAAGGAGAATATGTTCAGCTTGTTTGTGATCAGCTGGAGATATTGCCGCCAGACATGATTATTCACCGAATTACAGGCGATGGGCCCATTGAATTAATGGTTGGTCCGATGTGGAGTGTGAATAAGTGGGAAGTGCTCAATGCCATTAATGCTGAGCTTGCGAGACGTAACAGCTACCAAGGCAAACGTTTCGTCAGATTGGAAGAAGCGTCCAAATGATTTTAAAACGCATGCTCCCTTTTAGTAAAGAGTTGTTAGAACGTGCTTGTAAAAAAGGCGACATCGTCATTGATGCAACAATGGGAAATGGCCACGATACACGCTATTTAGCTGACCTTGTAGGAAAAGATGGACAAGTTTTTGCATTCGATGTTCAGGAGGAGGCCTTAAAGCAAACAAGCAAAAGGCTTGGTGAGCAATATCCTTACGTTTATCTCATCCATGACGGACATGAAAAACTTGCTGATCACATACCAGCCGATAATTATGGACACATTTCTTGTGCGGTGTTTAACCTTGGGTACTTACCAGGAGGCGATAAAACCGTCACCACACAGGCTGATACGACCATTGAAGCGATCAAACAGCTCATTGACTGGCTAAAACCCGGAGGTCTGATCGTTCTTGTTATTTACCACGGTCATCCCGAAGGAAAAAAAGAAAAAGAAGTGCTTCTTGATTTTTGCAGGTCACTCCATTATGAAGAAGTACAAGTCTTGTCTTATCAATACATGAATATTCATAACGACCCACCCTTTGTGGTAGCCATTGAAAAAAAGCTCAAATCCTAGTGGATTTGAGCTTTTTTATGAGGATTTCATCCAAGGCATTTTCTGATAGGTCCGATAGGCTCTTCCGTTGATATAAAAAAAGAAAGACGTTTTCCCGCTTGATTTGATTAGCCTCTTTGCCAGCTTGTTCATCTCTTTTTGGGCTGTCACTTTTTCATCGGACAAATAGACCGCCAGTAATCCTCTGTTGATCAGTTTGTGAAAGTTTTCGTGCGGAATGCCTTTCAGCTGCTCATCCGCTTTTTCGATAAAATGCTGAAGTCTGTCCATCATCTCATCATGGGTGCTATAGTATGAGCAAAAATTCAGATCCCCCCCAAGCCGATCCTCTTCTTGATCAATTAAGTAATCCAGTAAAATGTGCAGACCTTGGATATAGGGGAAATAGCTTTCATAAATTTGCTTTGCCTGCTTCTCTGTAAAATCAGGCTGAAGTGCATATGCCACAAGACAGAAAATGCCTAGCGTTGATCCTGCACATGCTGAAAACTCATACCATTCCATCTTCGGCAAATCCTTTTCATATTGGCGAAACCATGATTCTAATCGAGGCACACGCTCATGAGGGACCACGTGCTTATGTACTTGCAAATCACTATAGTACTCACACAGCGTGTGTAAATAGGGCTGAATGATAGGATAATGCTCTAAGCCTGACAGCATGTCTTGACATGTACGGACAAGCGCATGTAAATACCCATGATCCTCTTGGTCATCACGGAATTGATAATACGGCTTGAGTTCAGCATGAATATCAAGCGCATCTCTCATCGCTTGATGCAGCATATGAAAGTCCTTTGGATCAAGCGACGTGCTGCGATCACACAGGTTATCTAAGTAATCACTGATCGTTTGGTACGCCACAATGAATTCAATACATGTTTTTTTTGCTTCACCTGCTAGAAGAGATAAGATACCTCCTCCTTCACAGTGAAATGTTTTACTGGATATGCTTGCTAGTGCTTGCGTTCTCAGTTCTTCATTTTCAATCATTTCTGCATAAGCCCGCCACTTCTTTAGCTCCTGATGAACAAGCGGAAAAATATCTTTATACACCTTTGTCATCAGTGCAAAAGGACGTTCTGGTACTGACAAATCACTTCACCCCCAACTTAAGCTCACAATCAGATATATTGATCTGTAAAGGCTCTTGCCGCATTAAACACATCGTCTTTTTCAGGCTCATTAAAAATTTCGTGATACAGCCCTTCCCATTCACGATAAGATTTATTGTATGATTCAATGCCATTGAACCATTTGATCACCCTCGTTTTATCCACGATTTTATCATCACCTGCTTGCATTAACAGGAGAGGAATTGAGCGAAAAACATTCGTTGGCTGCATCGCTGCATCGATATTTTTCACCAACTCTCGGTACCAGCGAACTGACACCTTTGTCACATATAGTGAATCATTTGAATCGGCCTCAATCACAGACTGATTCCGCGTGGCAAGTTCAATTGACAGCCCCGACTCAACCTTAAAAGACGGCACCAGCACATTTAGACCTTTTGACGCAAAATCCATCAGCTTCTTTGGTTTAAATTGCAGACCTAAACAAGGTGATGATAAAATAAGTCCATCAATCTTCGTATGGGTATACTGCTTGACCCATTCAATTGAAATAAGTCCACCCATGCTGTGCCCAAGTAAAAATGTAGGAAGTCTGAATGACTTCGCATGTTCAATCCATTCATCTATTGAATCAATGTATTCTTGAAAGGATCGGATGTGGCCACGTGCACGTGTCGAGGTCCCTTGCCCAGGAAGGTCACCCATGACGACGTGATAGCCTGCATGACGCCACATTTCAATCAGCCATTTATATCGGCCATGATATTCACTAGCACCATGGACAATTACAATGGTACCAACTGGTCTTTCAGCATGCCAAGTCCACAAAAGTAAACACCTCACAAATGTTGTATTAAGAAAGGAAGTCGAAAAAGTGATTTATCCATATCATCAGTTTACACCTGAGATTCATGAATCGGTCTTTGTCGCAGATAACGCCACCATTTCTGGCGATGTCACGATCGGAGAATATTCGAGCGTTTGGTTCCAAACCGTCATTAGAGGTGATGTCGCTCCTGTAAGAATTGGAAAAAACGTCAACATTCAAGACTTATCCTGTCTGCATCAAAGTCCTGGAAAAACACTTCTGATTGAAGATGGTGCTACCATTGGACACCAAGTCACATTACATAGCTCAATCATTAGAAAAAATGCCCTCATTGGCATGGGGTCTATCATTCTCGATGGTGCGGAAATTTGCGAAGGTGCCTTTATCGGTGCAAGTAGTCTCATCCCGCAAGGAAAAGTCATCCCAAAAGGATCACTCGCTTTTGGCCGTCCAGCCAAAGTGGTTCGTCTGTTAACAGATGAAGATATCCAAGACATGGACCGTATCCGCAGAGAATATGTAGAAAAAGGACAATACTATCGTTCCCTTTTATCGCGTTAACATCATACGTGTATATTCACTTTATCATGTTTTTTTCAGGATATTAAGCAATAACTATGAACTCTTGTTATTTTACCCGTATACACCACTTCCTATCATGACAAAAAAGGTTTTCAGCAGAAAGCTGAAAACCTTTTTTCATTAACTAAAGATGACTTCTTTCTGTTGGTGATTCAAGTGCTGTGGATCAATACTCCGCTCCACATAAATGCTGTGCCACATCATAAAGATGAGGACTGTCCAAATCTTACGGCTATGATCTGCTTTCCCAGCACAATGTTCTTTTAATAAATCAAGAACATATTCCTTGTTAATGTATTCATCTGTTTGACTATTTTTAATGATGTCTTTCGCCCAAGCGTTCATCTCATTTTTCAGCCAATGACGAATTGGAACAGGGAAACCTAGCTTTTTACGATTTAACACATGGTCTGGCACAATGCCTTCTGCTGCTTTACGCAATAAATATTTCGTTGTGCCATCTTTTGTTTTCAGCTCTTCTGGAATTTTAGAGGCCGCTTCAAATACGACCTTATCAAGGAATGGGACACGAAGCTCAAGAGAGTTCGCCATTGTCATCTTATCTGCTTTCAGCAGAATGTCCCCGCGCATCCACGTATGAATATCAACATATTGCATTTTGTTAATATCACTGTAACCTGCACTTTCCTCGAAGTATGTCTTCGTCACGTCACGATACGTGATGTTCGGATCATACTGTTTTAATAGGTTTTTCTTCACTGGCTCTTCAAAGATTTTCGCATTGCCGATATATCGTTCCTCTAGTGGCGTACAGCCGCGAACGATAAAGCTTTTCCCTTTCATTCCTTCTGGCATTAAACGCGCAAGACGAAGAAGAAGCTTTTTCAGCATGGATGGAACAGGTTCAAATGGCTTTAAGGAAAGAGGCTCACGGTAAATATTATATCCACCAAACAGCTCGTCCGCTCCCTCACCAGAAAGAACAACTGTGACTTGTTTCTTCGCTTCTTTTGCGACGAAATAAAGTGGAATCGCCGCCGGATCAGCTAGCGGATCATCTAAATGCCAGACAATCTTCGGAAGCTCGTTCATATATTCCTCTGGGGAAATAACGGCACTAAAGTTTTGTAAGCCCAGCTTATCAGCTGTTTCCTTTGCCACATCCACTTCACTAAAACCATCTTGCTGAAAGCCAACAGAGAACGTCTTCAACTCAGGGTGAAATTCCTTTGCCACAGACACGATAAAGGAAGAATCAATACCACCTGATAGGAACGAACCAACAGGCACATCACTTCTCATGTGTACCTTCACAGAATCATATATTGCATCTCTCACTTCTTCTATTAATTTCCGCTCTTGTGTTTGTTCAGGTTTGAATTGAACTTTCCAATACGTTTTAAATTCAATGTCTTGGTGAGGACGCAACGTAAACTGGTGGCCTGGCTCCACTTTGAGCACTTTTTGATCAAGTGTATTTGGCTCAGGAACGAACTGGAAAGACATGTATTGCTGCAAAGAGGTCTCATCAAATAAGATGTTCTCATTCACAGCCATTAAACTTTTGCGTTCAGAAGCAAAGTACACCTTCTCATCTATTTGTGTAAAATAAAGCGGTTTGATTCCAAAAGGGTCTCTTGCGCCATATAATAGCTGTGCTTCTTTATCCCAAATTAAAAATGCAAACATTCCGCGAAGCTTAGAAGCCGCTTCTTCTTTATAATGACGGTATGTGGCAAGAAGGACTTCTGTATCAGAATCTGTACTGAACGTGTAGCCTTTTTTCACAAGCTCTTCCTTCAGCTCCACATAGTTATAAATTTCTCCATTGAAAATAATCCAATATTTTTCATCTTCATAAGAAAAAGGCTGCTTTCCATGTTCAACATCTATTATACTTAAACGTCTAAATCCAAAACCTACATGCTCATCATGAAAGTATCCCTCATCATCTGGACCACGATGAACGATGAGACGATTCATTTGTTTAATTAACTCTTCCTGCTCTGTAGTTTCGGACAATGGACGGTGATTAAATACACCAACAAACCCACACATATTATTGCCTCCACGTTATGTTATTTCTTTAAAAGTAGACCTATAATTAGACAGTATTTTGCCCTATTTCGTTTCACATTTTTATGCTTTTTGTTAAAATTTTTTTAATCAAAAGGAAAACCGCTTAAAATAAGCGGTTTAATATGTTTTTATTGTCCTAATGCTTCTTTGCGAAGCGTGTCTGCCTTATCTATTTTTTCCCATGGAAGATCTAAGTCGTGACGGCCAAAATGTCCGTATGCAGCTGTTTGTTTATAGATAGGGCGACGCAGGTCAAGCATTTTAATAATGCCAGCCGGACGAAGATCAAAGTTCACACGAACCACTTCAATTAACTTTTCTTCAGACGCTTTTCCTGTTCCAAATGTATCAATTGAAATCGATACAGGCTGTGCTACACCAATTGCATAAGCAAGTTGTACTTCACAAGAATCTGCAAGGCCAGCTGCTACGATGTTTTTCGCTACGTAGCGAGCAGCGTATGCCGCAGAACGGTCAACCTTCGTTGCATCCTTTCCAGAGAAAGCACCGCCGCCATGACGAGCGTAGCCGCCATACGTGTCAACGATGATTTTACGTCCGGTTAAACCAGCATCCCCTTGAGGTCCACCGATCACGAAACGACCTGTTGGGTTAATAAAGTATTTTGTCTCTTCATCAATCAGTTCACTTGGAACCACAGGGTTAATCACATGCTCTTTTATGTCGCTTTGAATTTGTTCAAGTGTCACTTCTGGTGCATGCTGTGTGGAGATAACCACTGTATCAATACGAGCAGGTTTGTTTTGCTCATCATATTCAACTGTTACTTGTGTTTTTCCATCTGGACGAAGATATGCAAGTGTTTCATCCTTGCGAACTTCTGTTAAACGACGAGATAATTTATGCGCTAGTGAAATCGGCAGCGGCATAAGCTCTTCTGTTTCGTTGTTTGCAAAACCAAACATAAGCCCTTGATCACCTGCACCGATTGCATCAATTTCTTCTTCGGTCATTGTTCCTTCACGTGCTTCAAGTGCTTTGTCTACACCTTGCGCAATATCAGCAGACTGCTCATCAATTGACGTAAGAACCGCACATGTTTCCGCATCAAAACCATATTTCGCACGTGTGTAGCCAATTTCTTTAATCGTGTCACGTACCGTGTTTGGAATATCGACATAAGTAGACGTTGTAATCTCACCGCTTACTAATACGAGACCGGTTGTTACAGAAGTTTCACAGGCAACGCGTGCATTTGGATCTTTCTTTAAAATTTCATCCAAAATGCTGTCTGAAATTTGATCACAGATTTTATCCGGATGTCCTTCCGTCACTGATTCTGAAGTAAATAAACGACGATTTTGACTCATAATGGCTATTTCCTCCTGTACAAGACCACATCATCCCAAAATGAGGTCTCCAATTATGATACGGAACTCGTTCCCTCTTATATGAAAACATTTATATTAGAGATGTTATTGGCAATTTGTTCATAGGGTTTCCCCAAAATAAAAAAACCATTTCCTTCATTGTGAGGAAAGGGTCTGAGATCGCATGCCTTTCACTCTTATCGCTCAAGGTGTTCTTGTACCTTGCATCAGGTTAGCACCTTGGTTTCTCAGCATATTCATGCCTTTTTCATAAGAAACCGGTTGCTGGGCTTCATCGGGCCTGTCCCTCCACCAACTCGGGATAAGAGTATCCGTTCAATAAGATATCTTATATTAAATCCTTGCGTCATGTCAATGCTTCATAGGAATTATCTTCCCTCTTTTTTTACCTCATGATTAGCATCACCAAAAAGCATATTTTCATTGCAGAAATGAAAAAACACACACAAAAACATTCAAATAGTATAGACTATTATTATTAATGTGTTATACTAATTGAAACAAACAAATTCAACGGTAAAGGAAGGGTTTTTTATGAACTCAGTGGATTTAAAAGAAGATTTGCAGTCATTGCTCTCATTAGGAAATACGCACCAAAATTTATCTGTTCCGAAACTTGTTGAAAAGATTTTGGCCCGTCATGAAGGGGTTTTGACATCAACAGGTGCTGTCCGTGCCACAACTGGTGCCTACACTGGACGTTCACCTAAAGATAAATTTATCGTTAAAGAAGATAGCTCTGAGCATAAAATTGATTGGGGTCAAGTGAATCAGCCGATCTCTAAAGACGCTTTTGATCGTTTATATACAAAGGTTGTGTCATACTTAAAAGAACGTGATGAACTATTTGTCTTTGAAGGATTCGCGGGCGCTGATGAAAGATACCGTATGCCGATTACAGTTGTAAACGAATTTGCATGGCACAATCTCTTTGCAAAGCAGCTATTTATCAGACCTGACGGATCAACACCATCATCAAACGAAAAACCTTTCACCATCTTATCTGCCCCTCACTTTAAAGCAGATCCTGAAACAGATGGAACAAACTCTGAAACGTTTATTATCGTTTCTTTCGAAAAACGGACGATTCTCATCGGCGGAACAGAATATGCAGGAGAGATGAAGAAATCCATTTTCTCTGTGATGAACTATCTGCTGCCTGAGCAAAATATTCTATCTATGCACTGCTCAGCAAACGTTGGTCAAGAAGGCGATGTCGCATTATTCTTTGGTCTTTCAGGAACTGGGAAAACAACGCTTTCTGCAAGCGCAAGCCGCAAGCTCATCGGAGACGATGAACACGGCTGGTCTGGCACAGGTGTCTTCAATATCGAGGGCGGATGCTATGCGAAATGTGTGAACTTAAGTGAAGAAAAAGAACCACAAATTTACAAAGCCATCAGCTTCGGCTCAGTGCTTGAAAATGTTGTTCTTGATGAAGAAACACGTGAAGCGGATTATGATGACACATTCTTTACTGAAAATACACGTGCTGCTTATCCAATCGAAATGATTGATAACATCGTGAAACCAAGTATTGCAGGTCATCCATCTGCCATTGTCTTTTTAACAGCTGATGCATTTGGCGTTTTACCTCCAATCAGCCGTTTAACGAAAGAACAGGCTATGTACCATTTCTTAAGCGGCTATACAAGTAAATTAGCAGGAACTGAACGCGGGGTGACGTCTCCAGAAACAACGTTCTCTACTTGCTTCGGTTCACCGTTCTTGCCACTTCCAGCTCACGTCTATGCAGAAATGCTCGGCAAAAAAATCGATGAGCACGGCGCTAAAGTATTCCTTGTGAATACAGGCTGGACTGGCGGAGGCTATGGTACGGGTAAACGAATGAATCTTGCTCATACAAGAGCGATGGTGCAGGCAGCGATCGAAGGTGACCTTGACAATGCCGAACTGATCACTGACGATATCTTTGGATTACACATTCCACTTCATATTCCAGGTGTACCAGATGAAGTGCTTCAACCTGCTAAAACGTGGGCAGACCAAGATGCTTATCAAGAAAAAGCACACTTCCTTGCCACTGAATTTAAAAAGAACTTCAAAAAATTCAGCCATGCAGCAAGTGACATTGAAGCAAAAGGCGGACCACTCGTCTAAAAAACAAAAGCTGAGGGATTTATTTCCTCAGCTTTTTTAATTCGTTGAATGCAATGACACAAGGCGATAAGTTACCTTGGTGACATTGTCTGTGAGCTCCAACTTTTCAACAAATGCTGTCCCAGTTTTTTCTCCATCTTTCGTTTTACGCACTTCAAGCGGAATATTTAATGGATAAATGCGGTAACCTTCCTTCATGAGCTCAAACACATTTTCTTCAATTCTTACCTCTTTCCCTTTCGTGACAATCATTGTATTAAATTCAACAGGCATTCCCATAATGAAAATCCCCCTACTTTCTATATTTCTTTCTTCCATTTATTTTACCACATTTCCGCTTTTTCGGCTGTGCATCTATGTCGTCAGCCGTCTGACAACCTCTCGATCATGCTGAGGCGGGAAATAATGATTGTATCCGTGAAAAAACCATGTTTCCAGACTTCCCGTGGATGCTTGACAGTTTTTTATTTAAAAAGCTAGGGCGATCTTTTTCATCGATCAAATGGCGGTAGACAGTGAGTGCTTCCACCCCTGAAATGACTTGATCTGCCTCATAATCTGCTGATCTCTCTCCCCCTTGCAACTTTAACACTATTAAAAAACATTTTTCCTTTTTTAAATTCAAGTGTATGGTATAGTTATAGATGGTAATATATTCCTAAAAAGAAGGTGTAGTTACAATGTTTATGCTATCTACTTTACATTAAAATCTGGAGAAGTATTGTATTTACAGTATTTAAAAATGGAAGTACTATCAAACATTTGCTCCAAAAACAAGTTCATTCTCTTATAAGTTCCCTAATGCTGGACCAGGAAAGTAAGAGCTTATTGGTTACCCAAATGCCTTAAAATCAGGTTGTCATTCAATATTCTCTATTAGAGCCAAATAAAAACTAAAGGCGATGATATTTTGCAAACTGATATTTCAATTTTACTAACTCTTGGTGCAGGAGTTTTAACTTTTCTTTCACCTTGTGTATTCCCTCTTTATCCTGCTTTTCTTTCCTACATAACTGGATTAAGTGTAAATGAAATACAAAGTGGTGAATTACGTGGACAAAAAAAGCCATTCTTCATACAATTTGTTTTTTACTTGGTTTTTCAGTTATTTACTTAGTTTTAGGATTTGGTACAGCTGAAGGTGCGACTCATTTAAAAGTATGGTATTTCAATATGGTAATTTAATTCGACAAATTGGCGCAACTTTAATGGTGATCTTTGGACTTATAACACTTGGACTTTTACAACCAAAGTTTTTAATGAAAGAGCATAAATTACATATTCAAAATAAACCAACTGGTTATATTGGGTCAGTTGTGGTTGGTCTGGCTTTTGCAGTCGGTTGGACGCCTTGTACAGGTCCAATTTTGGCTACTACATTAGCACTTGTTGGTACAAACCCATCACAAGGATTATGGTATATGGCTACTTATATTTTAGGTTTTAGTGTTCCATTTCTTCTAATGGCATTTTTTACAACCAAGTTGACTTTTTTAAAAAAATACAACAGCGTAATGATGAAAATCGGGGGCATAATCATGATTATTATGGGAATTATCCTCTTTTTTGACAAGTTAACACTTATCAATTCATTATTACAACCTTTTTTTGGAGAATTTCAAGGATCCTAAATAGTTGGGAGTAAAAAAAAATGAAAAAAAACAAAGAACAATATTCCGTGATCTAATTTTATTATCATTTGCATTTATTATTATTTGGGTCCTATATTCCAACTCAAAGAAAGATGAGATGAATGTGTTGGCTATTGGAGATGAAGCCCCTAATTTTAAATTGACAGATTTAAATGGACAAACACATATGCTTTCAGATTATAAAGAAAAAGCTGTTATGCTTAATTTTTGGGGAACGTGGTGTGGTCCATGTGCTCGTGAAATGCCAGCAATAGAAAAACAATATCAGTTATATAAAGATAAAGATAAAGATTTTGAAATTATCTCTATTAATTTAGCTCAATCAAAATTAGAAGTAGAGAATTTTACAAACAAATATAATTTGACATTCCCTGTAACTATTGATAAAACGAATTCTGTTTCGAATGCTTATAATGTCGTGCAACTTCCAGCTACCATATTCATCGACAAAGAAGGAAAAATCAACAAAATAGTAAAAGGTGAACTAGACGAATCTTCAATTTCTAAATTCATAGAGAATATTTTACCAACAAACTAACATGTAGAAGAGATGACGTTCGAGGAACGGGAGCTAGAACAATCGTCTTTATGCTTCTTCTACTGCTTCCTTCATTCCGTACAATAGCAAATGCCCCCACTTGCGTTCTTTTGCTTGGATTTGGCTTGCAACTCGCTGTTTCCTTTCCTTAATCTGCTCCATCTTTTCCTCTCATTTTCGTAAACGTTCTGCTTTCAAACGGGGTTTTCTTGATAAACAGGTTTTTGGGTGTGGTGAATGAGTCCTTCCCACCACGAGTTGTGATTGGCGAGATATAGTGCAGGAAGCTTCTCCTTTGGGGACACATTCCTTGCATCATCACACAGCGGAAATGTTTATTAAGTAACTATCGTTCAAGATAAAGATAAAATATTCGTTTAAACGATCGGTTTTAGTGGCTTTCTTTCAAATCGAACCCTTCCTTCACACAAGGTGACAATGACAAGTGCTAGAGGTCAAGCAACACAATCCATATCCCCGCTTCAATGGCTCGTTTCCATTTCGTCTTTTGTGTTGATAAAAAAAAGCTATTATGCAAAAGCAATCGTTAAAGGCATTCCTGTCACAAGAAAAACGAGCATCGGATAATAATCATATGCCCCGAATGGAAACCCTGTTGTGATTACCACCCATTCCACTGTAAACGTAAGAACCCCCGCAATGGCCGATCTTTTTATACCAAGGTCCATTCCCATAAATGTTTCGGCCAATCTCCTGACGCAGCATGCGTACAGCACAAGAAAAGTTCCATTCGCAAACTGAAGCCATACAGGCACTTCAAAAAAGACCATCAACATAAGTCCTACCAAATACCAACCAACAAATACCCAACTGACTCTATACACGAAACCGCCTCTTTATTTATGCCAAATTCAAGAAAGCATTCATGCTTCTGGTATAGAAAAAAAGACACGTTCTATTTATTCAATGCGCTTCTTATTTCATTGCACTCACCAAAAATCCCTTTTGACATACTTTAATAATGATTTAGAACAAAGGAGGCGAATTACTCTTGAATCGTTCCATCAAAGCCAGACTTGCATTCATATTCGTTGTTCTGCTCTTTATTCCATTTGTCGCCTGTAAAAAAGAACAAGAGCAGATCGTACAAGTAGCGGAGGTCACCCATTCGGTCTTTTATGCTCCGCTTTATGTCGCCTTATCAGAGGAGTTCTTCAAAGAAGAAGGCTTAGAGGTTGAAGTGAAAACCACTTGGGGCGGCGATAAAACGATGACAGCTCTCTTATCTGGCGGTGCCGATATTGCCCTGACCGGATCTGAATCCTCTATCTATGTAGAGTCACAAGGGACAAAAGACCCTGTCATCAACTTTGCCCAACTGACACAAACAGACGGCACATTTCTTGTTTCAAGGGAGAAAGTAGACCAATTCTCTTGGGATCAATTGAAAGGAAAAGAATTTCTTGGACAGCGAAAAGGCGGCATGCCGCAAATGGTCGGTGAATATGTCCTGAAAAAGGAAGGCATTGATTTGAGAAAGGATCTTCGGATGATTCAAAATATTGATTTTGCCAACATTTCTGGTGCTTTCTCCTCAGGAACTGGCGATTTTGTGCAGTTATTTGAACCGACCGCTTCCTTAATTGAAAAAGAAGGCAAAGGGTACATTACCGCCTCCTTTGGAGAGGCTTCTGGCAAAGTGCCTTATACCACTTTCATGGCAAAAAAAAGTTACTTAAAGGAAAACAAAGAAACGGCTAAAGCCTTTACTCGTGCCATTTACAAAGCGCAGAAGTGGGTAGAAGCAAAGCACCCAGAAGAGATTGCAAAGACGATCCAATCTCATTTTCCTGATACAGACCTTGATGTTTTATCAACTGCCATCAAACGCTACAAGCAGCAACATTCATATGCCACAGATCCCCTTCTGAATGAAGAGGAATGGAACAAGTTACAGGAAATCATGAAGGCGAACGGCGAATTGCCAGCATTCATTCCGTACAAACAACTTGTCGATTCATCCGTTGCAAAGAAGGTCACAGATCACAAATAGAATAGGAGGTAGCACATGTCTTTCCTTCAAATTGACCATGTGACCCACACGTACTTCTCTTTAAAAGAAAAAACAACGGCCATACAGCAAATCAATATGGAGATTGCCCAAGGTGAATTCATCTCATTTATTGGTCCCAGCGGCTGCGGGAAAACTACACTGCTGTCCATCATCGCAGGAATTACGCCGCCCTCAGAAGGTCGAATTTTAATCGAAGGAAAAGAACCGAATCAAAAGGAGCATCAAATCGGCTACATGCTTCAGCAAGATTATTTATTCCCTTGGAAAACGATCAAGGAAAATGTCATTCTCGGTTTAAAAATTGCGAAACAAGATTCACATGAGTTCACCTCAGCTGCCCTTAGCTTACTGCCAAAGCTTGGACTTCATGAAGTAGAGGAAAAATATCCAAAGGAGCTGTCAGGTGGAATGAGGCAGCGTGCAGCACTCGCACGAACGCTTGCAGTTGATCCCGGCCTGCTTCTACTAGATGAGCCATTTTCAGCACTAGACTACCAGACCAAACTGACATTAGAAGACCTCGTCTTTCACACATTAAAAAACTATCAAAAAACAGCCGTCCTTGTGACGCATGACATCGGCGAAGCCATTGCAATGAGCGATCGCATTTTCTTATTCTCAAAGCATCCTGGGTCTATCCAGCGAATCTTTACCGTTCCCAATGCTCTGAGGACCCTTTCTCCTTTTGAAGTGAGACAGACACCAAGCTTTCAAGAGCTCTTTCAAACGATTTGGAAGGAGCTGAAAACAGTTGAAACACAGTGACCTATTACATGAAGCCTATCGAAAAAAGGTTCGAATGGAAAAACGCATCACGCGTATCTATCAGCTTATCATTTTCGCCATCTTCTTTTCACTTTGGGAGCTTGCCAGCCATTTTTGGCTGATTGATCCGCTGATTTTCAGTTCACCGTCTGCGGTCTGCCAATTGTTTGTACAAAAAATATCAGATGGTTCATTAGTGAATCACATGAGTATTACGTTGTTTGAAACTGTACTGGGATTTCTACTAGGTACCTTTTGTGGCATTTTGCTAGCCGCCGCCTTATGGTGGTCTACACGGCTGGCGAATGTGCTTGATCCTTATTTAGTGATTTTAAATGCCATGCCGAAAGTCGCTATCGCCCCGATTTTAATTGTTGCCCTTGGACCTGGCATGATCAGCATTGTCGCTATGGGCGCGATCATTAGTGTGATCATTACCACCATTGTCATTTACACAGCCTTTCAAGAGGTGGATGAGAACTATTTGAAGGTGATGAAAACCTTTGGTGCGAAAAAAAGAGTGGTCTTTCGTGAGGTCATTTTGCCAGCAAGTATTCCAACGATGATCTCTGCCATTAAGGTTAATGTGGGCCTTTCTTGGGTTGGGGTGATTGTGGGGGAATTCCTTGTTTCCTCAAAAGGACTAGGCTATATGATCATTTACGGATTTCAAGTTTTCAACTTTACTCTCGTGTTTTTAAGTCTTTTCATTATCGCCGTCTTTGCTACCATCATGTACCAGCTTGTTGAGTGGCTTGAGCGCCGTTTTCTTCAAAAATAAAAAAGCACAGGGACAGGGACTGACCCCATAATATGAGACAAATAAAAAACACCTTCAAGTTTGAAAACGGACCGTTGTGATCCGAAATAAAACATGGAGGTGTTTTTTCTATGGGGACAAGAGTGAGTTATCCAGTTGAAGTCAAACAGAAGGCTGTAGAAATGAGATTGGCAGGTGTACCTATGAAAGAGATCATGCAGGAATTGAATATCAAGAATAAGACGCAGGTTCAGACATGGGTGAGATGGCATAAGGCTGGGGATACACACAGGTTCGAACAGCCTGTTGGAAAACAATATATCTATGGAAAGGGTCCCGAGTACTCTTCGGAATTAGAGAGACTGCAGGCAGAAAATCGTTATCTGAGACAAC